>CAZQRR010000020.1:0-9525 GCA_964595675.1 uncultured Rubrivirga sp.
GCCGCGCGCGGTATCGCGGCCATGGCACGCCTTATAGCGACGCCCGGATCCGCAAGGACACGGCTCGCGCATACCGACGACGGGAACGTCCCCGTCCACCGCGACCGCAACGGCGCCTACCGCCGCCCGCTTCGACTTCTTGCCCATGCTTCTCCCATTCGCCGATTCGCACGCCCACCCGAAACCGAGTGCCGAACCTACCCACACCGTTTCCCCCGGATTCCGGGGGATCCGCTTCGCTTCCCCCGGAATCCGGCCCCGTCTGCCCGAATCCCCCGCGACTTGCGTCATGCAACTTTGCATGAAAACATGCATGTGTGTCCAAAACAGTCCAGATTCGCGACATTTCGGATGAGACGTACCAACGGCTGCGGCAACAGGCCGCGGAAGCGGGCATGTCCGTACCTGAGTATCTGAAGCGAACGGCCGAGCGGATGGCCCAACGACCAACAGTCAGCGAATGGGTTGAAAGGACACGGCAACGTGGTGGACCTGTGCGCCAGTCAGATTCGATCGCTGCCCTGGACGAATTGCGTGGACCTTGGCCCACACCACGTCACTGATTCCTGGCTCACATGATTGTCGTCGACGCTTCCGGTCTCTATGAGGTCATCACTGAAGGACCTCAAGCCGAGTGGGTCCGCGAACAACTCACTAAGTCCGACGAATTGTTCGCACCCGAACTCATAGACGTCGAAATCGGTGGTTTGCTACGCAGGGACGTTGCCGCTCAAGTACTCGACTCCTCGCGCGCTGAAATCGCGCTAGCGGAACTGATCGACTGGCCGGGTGAGCGCATCCCGCACCGGAGTTTAAACAGGAGAGTGTGGGACCTGCGCAACAACGTTCGAACATCTGATGCGTACTACGTCGCGCTAGCGGAGGTCCTACGCTGCTCGCTCCTAACGTTGGATGCGCGACTGTCACGGGCTAGTGGCCCTCAGTGCGAGTTCGTCGCACCGAAATCACGGTGATGGGTTGATCCGAAGAATGCGTAGCACCACACCCAGCATCTCCGCCCTATGTGACGCGTGGCGCCCGTCTGGCCGCGGTGATCTCATCGACTGGGTCGGGCTTCGCTACTTCCTCGATCACTTGACCAGACATCCCCAGGAAATCAGTGAGGCCATTTCACGACCGCCAAAACCATCCGGCTCAGCGCTCCTGGATAACATCCTTGTTGGAATCGCCGAAACTCAGGCCGATGACGCTGGCCTTACGCCTACGTCCTGGACGCGTCAAGTCAAGCCGCTGAAAACACCGTGGAAAAGTCCAGGTACCCCAAATCAACAGGCCCGTGCAGCCACGAGGACGCCTCTGACGTTGGCGGTTCGCGGCATAACACTTTCTCGATCTTGTTTGTGGCGTACCTACGAACCCGAATCAGACGATCCCGCAATCACTTAGGTCGCCGTCATCCCCGCCAACCACCCCAGCACCTTCCCCGGCCGATTACTGATCACCACATCCACACCCTGATCCACACACACCTGCAGATCCTCTTTCTCATCCACCGTCCACACATGCACCTGCCCGCCAGCGGCGTGGACTCGCGACACATACCCCGGATGGGCCTTCAACACCTCGATCGACGGTCCCGCAGCGAACACCCCTGGCGGCAGCGACCCGTCGCGATACGGCCACCAGATCCTTTCCATCAAGAAAACCGTCGGCACCGCGGGTGCCAGCTTCTGCATCCTCAAGACCGCCATCCGCGAGAAGCTCATCATCCGCACCGGCGCCAAACCATCCGCACGTGGGCGATCGAGGCCGTATCGCGCCAGCACATCGGCCAACTCGCGCTCCACGTACCCGCCGTAGCGCACCGGATGCTTGGTCTCGATGGCGAATTTGATGTCCGCACGCTTATCCAAGGAGGTGGTCAGCAACCTCTCCAACGTCAACAGCTGCGTGCGTGTTCCATCACCGGGTTCCTCGAACCCGTCCAACGCCCAGTAGCTGAAGTCGTGCTGACTCAACTCGGCCACATGCCGAGCGGACACCGTTCCCCGGCCCTTGGACGTGCGATCGATTCGGCGATCGTGAACACACACCAAGGTTCCATCTGACGTCAATCGAACATCGCACTCCAGTGCGTCCGCACCATCCTCGATCGCCTGCAGGTAGGCAGCCAATGTGTGTTCGGGTTCCAACGCAGATGAGCCGCGATGGGCGACCACCTCGGGGCGCCTGGTCTGCTCGGACCGTTGCACGGGCTAAGCGTGGCACGACTGGCAGGATCGGCTCGTGACCCGGCCCGAGATCGTCCTGTTCGATCTCGACGGCACCCTGACCGACGCCGCACCCGGCATCGTCAACGGCATGCGCATCGTCTTCGACCACTTCAGCGTTCCCCAACCGGACGAGACAACCATGCGCACGCACCTCGGCCCACCGCTCGCGGTCACTTGGCGCGAGCACTACAACTTCACCGACGAGCAGATCACCCAGGCTCTCGCGGTCTATCGCGAGTATTACCACGACGTCGGCATGTTCGAGAACGAGGTTTTCGACGGAATACCCGAATTACTTCGACAACTCAATAACGACGGCATCACCCTCGCCACCGCAACGTCCAAACCGGACTTCTCGGCCACCCGCATCATCGAGCACTTCGGTCTGCGCGATCACTTCGCATTCATCGGTGCGGCGAACCTGGAGGGCACCCGCGACTCCAAGGCACTGGTGATCGAACACACCCTCGAGCAACTGCAGGCAAACGTCGAGTCGCATCGCATCCTGATGGTCGGTGACCGGCACCACGACGTCCACGGCGCCCGCGAGCACGGCATCGACACCATCGGCGTGCTCTGGGGTTACGGGGATGCGCAGGAACTCACCAGGGCCGGGGCGATCGCATTGGCCAATAACCCGCAGGACCTGCGAGGTCACCTGTTCACCCGGTGAACGAAACCTCCATCGACTTCGCGTACCGCTCAACTACTGCCGCCGGAATCCGCCCCCGCTTGGGGCACTCGATGCCGTTGGCCGCAGCCCACGCCCGAATAGTCGCGCTTGCGGCGGGCAGCTCCTGCCTTTGCCGAACCGGCGTGCCCCGGCCCTCCCCCGATGCAGACCTCGAACCAGCCCCCGAGCCGTTCTTCCCGCGCTTGGTGATCGGCACCACGCGCGCCTTCTCCAGGTACGGCCGCAGGATGTCCTGCAGCCCTGCGAAAGAGTCGTCCGTCAGGTCGATGTCGTACTCCACGCCATCGAGACGAATCCGCCGGGTGGTTGCACCGGGCTCGCCGGTGATGTCGTCTACGACCACTACTTGCTGAGCCATATGTCAGATCTCCTACACGGGCGTTGTCGACGAATTCCGATCTACTCGGATAAACGGCCCGCATATGCTCTCGATTTTCCGAATACCCCCGAAGATTTTTCCACCTTAACAGTGCATTCACCCCGCGACAAATGACAATTTGTCCGGTCACAGGAAAGTCATGACCGGTTCATGTCTTTCGAGATGAATTTCTCGCTGACCTTTCGCTGAATATCGACGAATTCACATTCCACACCTACGACAAGTTCTCCACAAGGAAAGACAAGGACGACGACGGCTTAGGCGAATAGCACGCCCGGATTCATCAACCCCTGCGGGTCCCACGCATCCTTGATGGAACGCATCGCGGCGATCTCTGCCGCCGATCGCGACAGCCTCAACTCCGCCGCCTTCAACCGCCCGATACCGTGCTCGGCGGAGATAGATCCGCCGTACCTGGCCACACAGTGCAAGATGGCGCCATCCACCTCCGCAGACTTCGAATCGTCTAGATCGTCTCGATCGTCTGCGATCCATTCCACGTGCAGGTTTCCATCGACTAGGTGTCCGAAGATCCCGAACTTCGCGACCGCATCGAAGGCACCGAGCAAGGACTCGACGTCGCGCGCGAAGGCCGCCAACTGCTCCAGCGGCACCGATATGTCGAGTTTGTGCACCACCCCGAGCGTCCCGAACGCCTCAGCCTGCCGTTCGCGGTAGGCCCATAGTCGCTCGATCTCTGCAACATCCAGCCCCACCACAACGTCCCGATCCGCCAGTGCCGATTCCACGAAACCTTCACCGCTGCCACCATCGGCGACTTCCAGCAACACGAACAGCCGGTGCGGTGCAGCAAGCGGGTAGCGCAGATCTGCAGCAGAACACACCAATTGCATTCCGGTGGCGTCGATCGCCTCGGCGGCGACCAACCGACCGGAAACGCACCGGTGCACCACGTCGAGGGCGTCGTCGTAGTCCGAGCATCCGATCAACGCGATCGAGGTGCGTCCATGCGACTTATGCAAGCGCAACCGCACCGCGGTGATGATCGCGAGCGTGCCCTCCGACCCGCACAACAATCCCGCCAAGTCGAATCCGGTGTTGTCCTTAGCAAGTCCGGACATGTGGGAGATCACCGAACCATCGGGTAACACCGCTTCGATCCCGCACACCTGCGCGCGCGTCATGCCGTACGCGAGCACGCGGATGCCGCCGGCGTTCGTCGCGACCGTGCCACCGACCGTGGCCGCATCCCGCGCGGCCAGATCCACCCCGTACTCCCAGCCCGCAGCACGCACCGCACGCTGCACATCACCCAACGTGGCGCCCGCGCCCACGGACACTTGCCCGGACAACGCGTCCACCGAACCGATCCACGACAGCCGCCGCATCGAGACCACCACCGGCAGCTCCCCACCCCCGCGAACGTGCGCAATCTCGGCATCGAACTTGCGCGCAGCAGGAACCGAACCTCCCACCAGCCCGCTATTCCCACCCTGCGGCAGCACCGACACCCCCGCGGTAGCGCATGACTTCATCACCGCGGCAACCTCATCCACCGAACCCGGGCGCACCACCGCCAACGCGGGCCCAGAGAAGCGGCGCGTCCAATCGACGCAGTACTGCTCCATCGCGGCAGGGTCTGTCAGCACCTGGGCGTCCCCCACGATCCCCCGTAACTTTGAGACCAGACCGGTGAGCCGGCCGGTCGCGGCCTCGCTGGATTTTCCGGATTCGCTGGACACGCAGTTATCCTGGCATTCAGTGCCTGACCTGGGCTTACCCTGGAGTCACGCTTCCCCCACGGCTGGAGTTCCCCATGCGCCGCACACCCACCGCCGCCTCGAAACTCCGCGCGAGCGAAATCATCGCCGCGGCCCTCCTTGCCCCCCTCGGCCTGCTCACTGCGGCAACCCCTGTGCACGCGAACGAGCAACCCGCCACCGGCACGTTCACCTGGACCACCGGCCCCGGCGTGCTGCGCGCCTGGGACAGCGCCGGCATCTCGCTGGTGGGTGTCTCCCCCGGATCGGTGATCACCAACTCGAACACCGTGACCGCGCGCGTGAGTTTGCCGGTCATTGCGAAGTCGAGCACAGCCAATGCAACCGCCGGCGGTTTCCGATTCGTGAACATCGAGACCGGCGAGCAGGTGCGCTGCTCGGTGCCCACGGTGGACACCCGCGCCCGAGTAGTCGATTGCGTCTTGGCGTCCGGCTACAACGCCGCCCTATTCGAGATCACCGACATAGATTCGCGCAACAAGCTCACCACCGACACAACCCGCACCACGATCTTCCAGGACATGCAACTGCGGATCATCAACCGCGAGATGGCCAACAGACTCAACGACGACCTCGACACCACGGTTTTCTCCGCGAGCGTGGTCATCGGTAACGGTTCGCTCATCGTGACGCGCGACCGCTAGCCACTTCTTCACCACTTTGCACTCAAATCACATCAGGCACTTGTGTTCTCGTTTCATCGCAACTTCCTCTCACTTGGTTTAGGCGTCGGCGTGTCGAGGTGACAACCACGACGTAAGCGAAAAACCAAGCAGGAAGCCAAGGAGCACGGAGAACGAGATGAACGCTAACAAGAACACCAAGAAGATCGGAGCCCTCGCTGCCGTGCTGCTCGCCGGCGGAGCTTTCCTCGCAGCCCCCGCGGCCAACGCCGCCACCGTGCTCGCCGCCGATCAAGCGGGCACCGTCATCGCCCAGGACGCCTCCGGCGTGGTCGTCGCCCAAGACGAGAGTTCGATGCTGCGGGCCACCCCCAGTGCCCCGCGAGCCGTGACAGTGTCGACCAAACCCGGAGCCACGGTCTCCTTGACCGCCAAGGGTGCGAAGGCACACAGCAAGAAGGCCGACAAGAACGGCAAGGCAACCTTCACGAAACTCGACGCCGGCAAGCAGTACACCGTCTCGGCTATGGGCGCATCCACCATGGTCACGCCCGTGCTGAAGGCCGGCAAGGCGGATGATCTGAAAGTCATGACCACCAATCAGGTCGGTTCCGTCGATTTGACTTGGAACTACAGGAACGCCAAGGCCCGCGGTGATGTCGCCTTCACGGTCACGGCTACACCTGTGGGATCGACCGCCAACACGACCATCGATCGACCCATCAGCATCGAGACAACCTCAAAGGACTCCGAACTCACCGGTCTCAACCCGAACGCGCTGTATTCCTTCTCCGTTACCCCGCACAACGCACTCGGCGACGGACAGCCTTCGGTCGCACGCATGTCACGATCACTGGCAGACCTCACCGGTATCTCCGGCCCAACACGGCCCGCTCCGGTTGCACAGGACGCTGATGCGAAGAACGCCACACAAGTACCAGCTGTGAAGCCAGGGCCGACTCCGGCTCCGCAGCCGAGCACCAGGACGATCTGGGTGTGCCCGGAAGGGTTCGGTGACGTGCAGGGGGTGTGCACGCAATCCCAGGCGTACACCTTCCATACCGAGAAGGAGACCCAGGCCTACACCTACACGGCCGATAGGCGACTCGAACCGTGCACAGGCGGCGATTGCCCAGGATCCGAATACAAAGACTTCGGCACCGATTGGTCTGGAACCACCTGCCCGAATGGAGGGACGATGCATGATGGCAAGTGCCTGGGGTGGACTACCGGCCAGAAGTGGGTCACCTACCAGGTCAAAGACGCCCCTCCGATGGGCTGGTACGACGACGGCACGCAGTACGCCCACGACGTTCAGGTGAAGGACGCAACTCCCGCCGGATGGAGCGACAACGGCAGCCAGTGGATCCGCACCACCGCGAAGATCGAGAAGGTGGTTTCGGCTTAACGATCACCACCGGAGGGATCAATGAGCATCGAAGGACAGCGACGCAAGCAACGAAGGGGCCCGGACAAACGGGCCCCTTCCATGCTGAAGCCCCATTGATTCCGTGTGTACCGAAATGAACAACAGATGCTTGCTCACAGGATGAACCGGGCGTTTCAGGGCTGAGACATCTCCCAGGCGTGCTGCGCAATCACCTCGCACACCACCGCTTCAGACAGCAGCCGCACATCGTCCTGATCATCTTCTGTGTAGCGCAGGACAAAAGCAGCACCGGAAACGTCCGCCCCAAGCGACACCACCGTCGAACCTCGCTGCTCGCACCAATCCAGCAACTGCGGCTCCCACATCGACCCCGGCAACAGCAGCATCCGGTAGTCGGTCGTCTTCGTCAGATACACATCGATATGCGACCAGTCGCCGGTCTCGCACGCGATCGCCGGCACCCGCGGCCCCTCGCGCAGCATCAGTGCACTTTGCTGCGCACTCGCCAACCGCCGTGCCGGAGCCACGATCGCGGTGCCATCCGGACCCAGCAGCAATTCACCCATCGGCCCGACCCATTCAGAACGCCGAGCAAGTAGATCCTCGACTGCATCAGCGGAAGCATCGATCACCGATGCGGCAGAAACCCCACCCACCAAAGACTCCTGCAGTGCCAGATGCAATCCGAGGGTGTGCGCGAAGGATCGGCAGGCAACACCTCCCTGTTCCTTCGCGGCGAGCATCGACACATGGGCATCGCACACCTCCTCGATCACCGAGTCCGAGGTGTTCGTCACCGCGATAGTCGAGCACCGGCCGGTGTAGGCACCGATCGCATGCACCGTCTCCGCCGATCCACCACTAGCGGACACCGCAATCACCACATCCGCGGTATCCGCGTGCGGGAGTGGATCCGCACTCGCGAGCACCGCGGTCGCGTGAATACCTGCTGCCTGCAGCCGCAGCGCTAGGACGGCATTGGCGAAGTGCGAGGACCCCATCCCCAGCAGCACCAGCCGCCGTCCGTCACCATTCCCCAAGAAGCCCGCGAGCAACTCCGTCCACGGATTCGAAGCACGCAGCGCAGATGCCAGCTCGCGAAGCGTGTGGGGGGTGCGCTCGATGTCCCGTCCGAACAAATGCGGATCCACTATCGATCTCCTTCATCGGGGAACATGTCGGTCAGCACAGCGTCGGGCACGTATCGCCAGTGCGGCAAGTGAGTGGCGGAGTACACGAACTCCCGGCACTCCTGATCCAGCATCAACGGGCGCAACAACCGATCATCGAGCAGTGCTCTGTGCCCGGCGGCAAAGAGCGCACTTTGGTACGCGGCCAGGAAAGCATCCTGCGCGTGCGGGATCCAGATCACTGCAGGGCGCGGATCCAAACCTTCGGTGCGGTAGTTGACCACCCGCGCCACATGGTCGATGGACGCCAGCATCCCCGCGACATCGCGCGCAGCAGGTTGGCGAACCATCCGTTCCGTTGGCGAGAGCACCGGATTGCCGTCGAAGTCCACGAAGGCGTACTGCGCCCCAACATCATCCCTCGTTTGGAGAACCTGACCGATGTGGAAATCCCCGTGGACGTCGATTACCGGCGTTGAGTCGATCTCGGCTAGTGCGTCCATCCCCACGCCGATCGCGTCTGCACGCGCTCGCAGCCGCGCTCCCTCGTCACCGTCGATCAGTCGCACCGCCGCCTCGAGGTCTGCTCGGCACTCACCGTGCAGCCGCGCCAGGTCTCTTCGCGTCCAGGAGTCGACGCCGGCAGCAGCCAGGGCGCAATGCATGCGCGCGGTCATTTCACCAAGCATCGCGAACGGCTCGATCGCATCGACCGCGGATCCAAGGGCATGCGCACGCACCAACTCCACAGCCCAGGTCCACCCGTCTCGAGCCCCCGGCAGATACTCAGCGGCGCTCATCAGCATGCGCTGTTCGCCGTCGCTATCGCGCCACAACACGAGACCACGCACCGGCGGCGTCACATGCGCATCAGCTAACGCCAGCAAGCGAGCCGGCGCAGGAGATGGCACCGCATCTAGCTGCCACTTCACCATCACGGCCTTCCGAGCGTGACCGCCCACCTCGCCCATCACGACGGAGTCGTTGCTCTGGTCTACGTCAATGTGCTGGACAGGCCCCACGGGGATGTCCCCACCGAACAAGGACACGGAGAAAGCTCCGAACTCCCCCGCCTGAAGCAAGGATGCGACATCCGCATCGCGTACGAAAACTCCATCGCGCACCACACCGGGCACGACTAGTTCGCGATCCTCGGACCCTCCCGAAACACCTACAAGCGTCACGAACGCGCGAGCACCGTCTGCTGTTGCACCGAGGTCCAAAGCGTCCACAATGGCCGAGCGGCCGTCGAGGGAATCGGCTCGTGCTTGCGCGCGCGGGGGTAGCAGCGCCTGCACGGGCACAGCCTCGACGGCCGCCCGGGTCTGTGGGT
>CAZQRR010000020.1:9625-16983 GCA_964595675.1 uncultured Rubrivirga sp.
AGGAACGGGATTCCGCGTACTCGCGTGCCACCCGCTCGATCTCATCGGCTCCCACGGTCAAGCCGTTGCGCGCCTGGATCGCCTTGCCCATCGATGCCATCCGTGAGCGAAGTTCCGAATCGCCGAGGAGTGAATCCAAGGCGTCGAACATCTCCTGATCGGTAAACGCGTAGGTGGCGAGTCGCTTGCCGAATCCGAGCTCGTCCACGCGTTGGGCGTTGTCGTACTGATCCCAAAACAGCGGGAGCACGATCATCGGCTTACCGAAGTGCAGTGATTCGGTGGTGGTGTTGTTACCGCCGTGCGTGATCACCAGATCTACCTCGGGGATGATCCGCGTCTGCGGGACGAACTCCGCGCCCACCATGTTGTCGGCCAACTCGTACTCGGCGTGCTGCGGACCCTTCGACACGATGTACTTGTGTGGGGTGCGACCAAGCACGTCGATCAGTCGCTTCATCAAGTCCACATCAGCGCTGCCGAGCGATCCCAAGGACAGGTAGATGAGCGCTGAACCTTCCGGGCGATCGGCCACCTCGGCCGGGATCTCGTACGGCTCATCGGTGGTGCGTACCGATGAATCCATTCGGGTCCAGGTGGCATCCAGTGGACGTTCGGCAACGTAATCGGCTTCCTGCGGATACACGTACAGGTTCGCCTTGTCCGAGGAGTGGATGAACTCCAGATCCGGCAGCGCCGGCGCACCCGAGGACACCACGAAGGAATTGAACGTCTCCCACATCGGACGATGCGTCTTCTCGTACTCCGCGCGGAAGGCTGCCCAGTCGGAAGGATCGGCCTGCGCATACCCGGAGAACGTGGGCGCGATTCCCGGGCCTTTCATCTCCAGCGGGTTGCAAGACACGATCCGAACGAACGGCGCATCGGCGGTGACGGTGGCGGGGAAGCACACCACGTTGTCTTCCACGATCACATCGGGCTTGACCTTCTCGATAATCTCGCGCAGCCGCGGCTCGCAGTACACGGCGCCGTCGATGAGCGCCTGGAAGGTCGGCTGGATGAAGGTCGTGAGTTGCTCGATGGTGGGCTTGCGGAACTCCGGCGCCGTCTCGCGGATGAAGTCCTTCCAGAACGCACCCGGATCCTCATCGCCCGAGCCAGAGTCCTCCGGCGGCGCCGCCAGATCCACCAACTCTTCCTCGAAGCCCAGTGGTGCCAACCGTCCCTTCCACGAGGACTCCGCAGCGAAAACCACGCGGTGTCCGCGGTCGAGCAGCACTTTGCCGATGCCGATGCACTGGTTGGTCGGTCCGTAGGCGGACTCCGGCCAGAACAAGATGGTCAGGCGATCGGTCATCGGCGTTGCCCTTCAGTAGTGACGGAACTTTCGGCGAACAGCGGGTGACCGGTGGCCATCCGCGCGTAGTCCAAGATCAATTCCACGGCCGCCTCGTAGTCCAACGTGGGGTGTTTGGCCATGATGCGGTAGCCGTATGCGTCCTCCAGAGCCACCACGTTGCGGGCGATCGTCAGCGCGGGCTGCACGAGCGTGAATACCCCCAGCGCCGCACCCAACTCCAGAACCGAGGTGTACATCCCGACTTGACGGTCATACAGGCTCGTCAACAGCAACCCGTACACCGTGTTGCGCGCCGCCTCACCGCCGAGCGAGCACAGCAACCTCACACCTTCATCGTCCGGCCCCTGCGGCACCCCGAGTTCGATGAGCACCCGAAGCCGCTCGGCCGGGTCCTCTACCGCAGCCACCGCCTCCAGGCGCTGGTTGTAGAACCGCTCCATGCCGGCCTGGTTGGCCTCGACGAGCAACTGCTCGATATCCGGGTAGTGGTACAGGATCGCGCCCGAGGTAACGCCTGCGGCGTCGGCGATCTGGTTCAACCGCACGCTGGTGCCGTGCTCGGCGATCGCTCGCTGTGCAGCCGCAATCAAATCAGCCTTGCGTTCGCTTCCCCGCGCCACAGCCCGACCCTAGAAGTAATTGAATTGAGATTCAACAAAACGGTCAAAGTCTGGAAATCAACCTGCAATGTGCGATTGCATAGGCTGAATCGCAATGCAGGGACCCGCACCGACGGGCGAGCAAAGGAGTACGCATGCATCGAAACATCAGCAAGGCCGGGCTGGCTATTGCCGGCTCAGTGGCCGCAGCGCTGGTGCTGTCAGCGTGCGGGGGAGGCGGGGAGTCGGGTGCTGAAGGCACTGAACTCGATCCTGACGCCGACCTGTCGCAGCAAACGCTGACCGTGTCCAACTGGGCGGGTTACTACCCCGAGGACATGGCCGAGAAGGTGGAGGCCGAACTCGGCACGCCGCTGACCATCACCAACCACGCCACGAACGAGGAGATCATGGCGAAGTTGACCGCCGGCGGTGATTCCGGAATCGACGTCGCGTTCGTCTCCGGTCAGTTCGCCCAGGCGCTCAACGAGGCTGGTCTGGTCGAGCAGATCAACCCGGACTTCGTGCCGAACCTTGCCAACCTCTACCCCGAGGCGCAGGAGTTGGCGTACGACCCCGGCAACAAGTATTCGGTTCCCTACGCCTGGGGCACCACGGGCATCTGCTACCGCAGCGACCTCGTCGACGAGCCCACGAGCTGGAACGCAATCCTCGAGCCCAGCGCGGACAACCAGGGCAAGGTCACGGCTCTTGCCACCGAGCGTTGGCTGATGTTGCCGGCGCAGAAGGCACTCGGCTTCTCGGCGAACACCACCGATGAGGGTGAGATGGAGCAGGTGAAGGAGAAGCTGATCGCGGCCAAGCCGGGTCTGCTCGCCTACGACGACACCACGTTCTACTCCCGCTTGGTCAGTGGCGAAGCGAACATGGTCGTGGCGTGGGATGGCTGGTGCAACTACGGCACCGCCGAGGATCCGAACATCAAGTTCGTCGTTCCCGAAGAGGGATCGGACCTGTGGGCGGACACCATGGTCATCTTGAAGACCTCCAAGAACAAGGAGGCCGCACACGCCTACATCAACTACATCCTCGACCCGGCCAACCACGCGTGGGTTGCGGAGAACATCCTCTACAAGGTTCCGAACGCTCCGGCCATGGAAGCCGTCGCGGGCCTTGCAGCCGATTTCCCGAACATGGGCTACACCCCTGCGCAGTTGCTCGAGCAGGAGTCCTTGGTCGATCTCGGCGAGGCCGGACCGCTGTACACGGAGATCGCAACCGAGGTCACGTCCAGCTAGTTCATGACGGAAACAACAACAACGACGACGTCTGCCAGCGAGCAAAACTCGTCAACCGCCTCAGGGCGCGATGCCACCCGGCATCGCGCCCTGAGCGCGCGTGGTCCACGGTGGGTCTTCGCGGGACCGGGGTTGCTGTACATCACCGCGTTCATGGCGATTCCGTTGCTGTTGGTGTTCATCTACTCGTTCTTCTCCCGCGGCCGCTTCGGTGGCATCGTGTGGGAGTTCACGTTCGACAACTACGGCCGTCTCTTCGAGCCGGTGTACCTGAAGGTCTTCGGGACCTCGATCCTGATCGCCGGTATCACCACGATCCTCGCGCTACTTCTCGGTTACCCCACGGCGTACGCGATCACGCGGCTTTCGCCCAAGTGGCGCACCATCGCACTGGTCCTTGTGGTCTTACCGTTTTGGACGAATTTCCTGATCCGCACCTACGCCTGGATCATCCTTCTGAACTCCGAGGGCCCGCTGAACTCCTCTCTCGTGAGTCTGGGCATCATCAGCGCCCCGCTCGGGCTGCTCTATAACGACGGCGCGGTGATCATCGGCTTGCTCTACGCCTACCTGCCGCTCGTGGTGCTGCCGGTCTATGCGTCGATCGAGCGACTGGATCGTCAACTGCTGGAGGCCGCAAGCAACCTCGGCGCCAGCCGCATCCGCACCTTCTTCACCATCACACTCCCACTCACCTTGCCTGGCACCATGATCGGCGCGATCTTCGTCTTCGTGCCGAGTCTGGGGAACTTCGTGGTTCCCGAACTGCTCGGCGGCGGTAAGACCGTGATGGTCGGCAACTTGATCCGTGACCAGTTCCTCGAGGCCCGCGACTGGCCCTTCGGCGCGGTGATCGCGCTGTTCGTCGTCTCACTGCTGGTCATTCTGTTCGCGATCCAGGCAGCCATCTCCCGGCGAATCAACGGCAAGCAGGTGGCCCGTGTCTAGCACCAAGAGCACGGCCACGAACACCAAGAAGACCGCGCAGCGAGCAGGAATCGGCTGGCTTCGTCTGCCACTGATCCTGACTTACTCGTTCCTTTACATCCCCATCGCCGTGCTGGTGGCGATGAGCTTCAACGCCAGCAAGACTCCGTTCACCTGGCAGGGTTTCTCCACGCGCTGGTACGGCGAGCTGGCCAACAACGAGTTGATCCGTGAAGGGTTCATCAACACGATGATCGTCGCGGTCAGCGCCACGATTCTCGCCACAATCCTCGGCACACTGCTCGCGATCGGCGTGGCCCGCTACTTCCGCTCCTCGATCGTCGAGGCTTACTCACTCGCGCCAGCGATCATCCCCGATCTGGCACTGGCCATCGGCCTGCTCGCCTTCTTCTCCCTCGTGGGCGTCACGTTGAGCTTGTTCTCAGTACTGCTCAGCCACGTGGTGTTCGGCATGGCGTTCGTGGCCGCCGTGGTCATCGCCCGCCTGGGTCAAACCGATCAGAGTCTGGAAGAGGCCAGCCGGGACCTCGGCGCAAGCGCGGTGACAACGTTCACCAGGATCACCCTGCCGAGCCTCGCGCCGGGCATCATCGCCGGTGCGCTGCTGGTGTTCACGCTGAGCCTCGATGAATTCGTGATCGCCTTCTTCACCAATGGGCCCGCCACACCCACACTGCCGATCGTCATCTACTCATCGGTCCGCTTCGGCGTAACCCCGGAAATCAATGCTCTGGCTGCCATCTTGCTGTTGGTCAGCTTCACCATCGTGCTCTCCGCCCAGCGGATCACCCGACTCACGGATGCCGTATGACCACCAACAACGCGTACACGACTAACCCGCGCACCACGGGCACGCCAAATCCGTTGCTGTCCATCGAGCACGTCTCGAAGTCCTACGGCAGCGTAGTTGCACTTGACGACGTCAGCATCGATATCCGCCCGAACGAGTTCTTCGCGCTGCTCGGCCCATCCGGGTGCGGCAAAACAACACTCCTTCGGTCCATCGCCGGATTCGAAGCACCCGACCAGGGAACGATCACGATTACCGACAGCCACGACCAACCGACCGACCTGCTGTCCTTGCCGCCGAACAAGCGCCCGGTGAATCTGATGTTCCAGTCCTATGCCCTGTTCCCGCATATGAACGTGCGAAAGAACATCGCCTACGGCCTCGAACGCGAAGGCCTCGGCAAAGACGAGATCAACGAGCGCGTGGACGAGGTCCTGGAAACAGTTGCCCTGATCGACAAAGCGAAGGCTCGCCCCAATCAACTCTCCGGTGGGCAACGTCAACGCGTGGCCCTTGCCCGCGCAATCGTCAAGCGCCCCCGGTTGTTGCTACTCGACGAGCCTCTGTCCGCACTCGATCGCAAGGTGCGCGCGGAGATGCAGCTCGAACTCAAGCGCCTGCAGCACGAGGTAGGCATCACCTTCGTGGTTGTCACCCACGATCAGGAAGAGGCGATGAGCATGGCCGACCGCATCGCGGTGATGCACGAGGGCAAAGTGCAGCAAATCGCCGATCCGGTCACCCTGTACACCCGACCGGCCACGGTGTTCGTCGCGGACTTCATAGGCTCCGGCACCCTTATCGCGGGCACAGCAACAAGCGCCGCGACCATTACCGGATCGCACCAATTCACCGCCGACCTACCCGGCGGCCCCGTGCTGCCCTCGGTGAACCCGAATGGCGTTACAGGGGATGCGATGGTGATGCTGCGCCCCGAGCACGTCACGATCACCGAGAACACCTCGACCGCACCTCTCGCAGGCATTGTCGTGGAGACCCACTTCTACGGCGGTTCCTCCGTGACCGCGGTGCAGATCGCCGGCCAGGAGTCACCGGTTATCGCCCGCCACCCCGGCGCTCCGAAGCACACGGTCGGTCAATCGGTTGCGCTCACCTGGAATCCCGGTGATGCCATCGTGCTGCCACGGGACGGCCGGTCGTGACCATCACGCACCCTCCAGCGGACCTCAGCGCCGCGCAATCCCTGCGCGATGTCGAGCACCGCGTCTATTGGCTCGATCGCCCCGGCGCCCCCGGGCCCGAAGCACCACTCATCGCGAACACCACCGCCGACCTACTGATCATCGGTGGCGGCTTCACGGGACTGTGGACTGCGATTTGCGCGAAGGACCAGGACCCGGGCAGGGACGTCGTTCTCATCGACGGGGAAACGATTGCCTTCGGCGGTAGCGGCCGCAACGGTGGGTTCATCTCCGCTTCGCTCACCCATGGCCTCGCGCACGGCGAGCACATCTGGCCGAAGCAAATGCCCACGCTCGTGCAGCAGGGCCGCGACAACCTCACCGCCATCGCACAGTTCGTCGAAGCTGAAGGCATCGACGCGGATTTGCGGCTCGTCGGCAAGACCGCGATCGCCCTCACCGCACACGCACGCGCCCTCCTGCCAGGAATGTTGGAGATCCACCAGCGCTGGGGTGAGGACGTCGAACTGCTCGACCGGGACAAGGTGCAGGCAGACGTCCACTCGCCCACCTACCTCGGCGGCCTGCGGGTGCGCTCCGGCGGCGGATTGATGGACCCGGCCAAACTCAGTTGGGGACTCAAGTCGGCGGCGCGGCGGCGCGGCGTGCGCATATTCGAGAACACCAAGGCCACGTCCATCAACAAGAACGCCACCGGCATCACCGTCCACACCACAGTCGCGTCCATCGACGCTCGTCACGTGGCGCTGGCCACCAATGGCTTCACCCCCTTGCTCAAGCGGCTGCGCTATCGCATGCTGCCGATCTTCGATCACGTCCTGGTCACCGAACCGCTCACCGCATCCCAGCTCGATTCCATTGGGTGGAGCGACAACCAGGGGTTGACCGACATCGGTAACCAGTTCCATTACTACCGGCGCACTCCGGACAACCGGATCCTGTGGGGCGGCTACGACGCCATCTACCACCGCGGCAACAACACCGACCCGCGCCTTGAACACCGCGACCAAAGTCACCTGCTGCTGGCCACCCAGTTCTTCGACACCTTCCCCCAACTGGAAGGCCTGCGCTTCACCCACAAGTGGGCCGGCATCATCGACTCCACCTCGCGCTTCACGCCCGCATTCGGCACCGCGATGGGTGGCAACCTCGCCTACGCCGTCGGCTACACCGGTCTGGGCACCGCATCCTCACGTTTCGGCGCACTCACCATGCTCGATCTCCTCGACCGTAAGACAACCGAGCGCACCGCTCTCACCATGGTCACCCGCAAACCGT
>CAZQRR010000021.1:0-16762 GCA_964595675.1 uncultured Rubrivirga sp.
TGGGGATGGTGCCGACGATCACGTACCAGCCCATCCGAGCGTCGATGCCCTTTCGAAGCTCCGGATCCCGGAAGCTGCGGAACCAAGCGCTAAGGATGCGAGCGATGTCGCGTCGGAAGTAGATGAGAACCGCGGCCTCGGTGCCGATTTGGGAGACCGCGGTGAAGGCCGCTCCTGGATCACCCCAGCCGAACAGCCGCGAAACGATCAGGATGTGCGCCGAGGAAGAAATGGGCAAGAACTCGGTCAAACCCTGGACGACTCCGAGAACGACCGCCTCGAACCAGGACATCGGTTCGTACATCAATCACCGAGTCCGGTGCGCTCCATCAGTTCGGTCATCATGCGCAGGACGCCGATGCGCTCGTCGATCGATCCGGCATAGCTGCCGATCGTCAAGGTGGTCACGCCGGCGTCGGCGTAGGCATGCAGCCGCTCGGCGATCCGATCCGGGGGGCCGAGGAGCGATGTCGAGTCCAAGAACTCCAGCGGGACGGCTGCACCGGCACCCGCGTAGTCCTTGGCCATGTATCGGTCCTGAATTTCGATGGCTGCAGATTCGTAGCCCATGCGCACCATGAGCTGGTTGTAGAAGTTCTTCTCGCGCGATCCCATGCCGCCCACATACAGCGCGGCGTAGGCGCGCACCATGTCCGCTGCCTGCTCGACGCTCGCCCCCGGCACCACCGGCACCGTGGGGACCACATCGAAGCCGGCCATGGTCTGACCGGTGGACTCCCGGCCCTTCACGAGCGGAGCCATGACCTCGGGGGCCTGTTCGGGGCTGAAGAAGATCGCGAGCCAGCCGTCGGCGATCTGTCCGCACAGTTCGAGGTTCTTGGGACCGATCGCCGCGAGGTAAATGGGCAGCGATTCGCGGACCGGGTGCACGGTGAGGGTGAGCGCCTTACCCGGACCGTCGGGCAGCGGCAACTGCCAGAACTCACCGTTGTAGGTGACTCGCTCACGGCGCAAAGCCATACGGACGATGTCCACGTATTCCCGGGTTCGGGCGAGTGGCTTGTCGAAGCGAACGCCGTGCCATCCCTCCGACACTTGCGGACCGGAGACGCCCAGGCCGAGGCGGAAACGCCCGCCGGACAAGGTGTCGAGCGTGGCGGCGGTCATCGCGCAGTTCGCGGGCGTGCGCCCGGGGATCTGGAAGATCGCCGAACCGATGTCGATCGACTCCGTTTGCGCGGCGATCCAACTCAAGACGGTCGCTGCATCGGAGCCGTATGCCTCCGCAGCCCACACGACCGAATATCCCAACCGGTCGGCCTCACGGGCGACTTCGAGGTTGTCTGCGTCGTTTCCGGCACCCCAGTAGCCGAGATTCACACCCAATTTCATGACGCCACCCTAGGGGCAAAGCCCGATTTGGTGCCGCCCCCGCAATAGCGTGCGTGCATGCAGCAACGACCGTTGGGGAAATCCGGCCTTTGGGTGGGTCGCTTGGCGCTGGGCACCATGACCTGGGGCAAGCAGACGGACGAGTACGAGGCGCGGGACCAACTGGCGGCGTTCCTGGACGCCGGGGGCTCGCTCATCGACACCGCCGACAGCTACGGCATGGGCGTTAGCGAGGAACTGCTCGGCACCTTGCTGCAGGAATTCGACTGCCGCAAGGACGTAGTGCTGGCCACCAAGGCGGTGCAGCGGCCCGATTCCGATCGTCGCCTGGATGCCAGCAGGCGTCACCTGCTCGACGCCTTGGATGCGTCGTTGAAGCGACTGGACGTTGAACACATCGACCTGTGGCAACTGCACCGCTGGGACTCGTGGACTCCGCTGGAGGAAACGCTGGCGGCGCTGGACTACGCGGTGACCAGCGGCAAAGTGCGGTACGTGGGTATCTCCAACTACTCCGGATGGCAGACCGCTCGGGCATGCACCGTGCAGCAAATCACGGGAGTTGCGCCAATCATCACTACGCAGATGGAGTACTCGCTTCTCGAACGCGGCATCGAGAGGGAGATCATCCCGGCGGCGCAGACCCTCGGGCTGGGCATCCTGCCGTGGTCTCCCCTTGGCCGCGGTGTGCTGACCGGTAAGTACCGGCACTCGATCCCGATCGATTCTCGTGGCGGCAACCCCGAGACCAGCGGTTTCGTGAACGCCTACAACAACGAGCGGTCGCACCGCATCGTCGATGCGGTGTGCACAGCAGCCGAAGGTCTAGACGCCTCCCCGGGTGAGGTGGCGTTGGCGTGGCTGCGCGATCGGCCCGGTGTAGTCGCACCCATCTTGGGAGCCCGCACGACCCAGCAGCTCATCTCGGCTCTTGCCAGCGAGGAGTTGGAACTGCCCGAGGAGATCATCACAGCGCTCGAGGACGTGTCCGAACCGCCTATGGGATATCCCGAGGCAGGCTGGGCGCAAAGGCGCTGACGGTCGGCCGCGAATCGGGTTACGGTGCAGGTGTGAGCATCACTCGCAGCACGTGGGAGTTCCGCGAGGTGAGCATGTCCCGCGACACCCCCCGCGAGGAAGCACGTCAGCTGCTGACCGCCAGCGCCGAGACCGGCAACTGGGAACTCGATCGAACGCGCATCTTCCGCGATGGACGTCGTCAGTATCGACTGCGCAGGCGCGTCTACCGGATGGTTCGCACCTCATAGCCGTCAGCGCAAGTTGACTTTCCGATCTCAACCCTCAACAAGCCATCAAGAAGCGGTGCAGGACTTTCACCCCGAACTGCAAACCGTCGATGGGCACCCGTTCGTCCACACCATGGAACAGTCGCCAGTAATCCAGGTCCGCGGGCATCTGAAGTGGCGAGAAGCCGTAGCAATCGATGCCGAGCCGAGTGAGTGCCTTAGCGTCGGTGCCACCGCTGATCATGTACGGCACCGCACGTGCCCCGGGGTCGGCATCGCGCAGCACCTTGGCCATGAGGTCGAACGTGGCGGTTTCGAAGGGGGCTTCGATGGCGATATCGGAGTTGACTACCTCGATGTCGATGTTCGCCGAGACCAAGGTACGAATCGTCTCGTCGAACTCAGCTTCGTAACCGGGGAGGAAACGGCCATCGATGTGGGCACTCGCTTCGGTGGGGATCACGTTGACCTTGTAGCCCGCTTCTAGCATCGAGGGATTGGACGTGTTCTGCAAAGTTGCGCCGACCAACATCCCCAACGTGCCGAGACGCTGCAGGACCGCATCGGTATCCGAATCAACGAGATCCACCCCGTAAGCCTGGGAGAGTTCGTCCAAGAAACGCTCGACTGTCTTGGTGCGCCTGATCGGCCAGCGGTGGCGCCCGATGGCGGTCACCGCCTCGGCGATCTCGGTTACCGCATTGTCTTCGTGGATCATCGATCCGTGTCCGGCGCGCATGGCAGCTCGTAGTCGCAACCACTTGATGCCCTTCTCGGCGGTTTGGATCGGATACAGACGAAGGTCGTCGTTGATCGACAGCGAAAAACCACCCACTTCACCGATCGCCTCACTAGCTCCCACGAACAGATCGGGACGGTTCTCGACGAACCACTGCGAGCCATGGACCATGCCCGCTTCCTCATCCGGGAAGAAGGTGACGATGACATCTCGCCGTGGACGCTCACCTGTTCGCCCCCAGTGCCGCGCGACCGCCAAGATCATCGCGTCCATGTTCTTCATGTCCACCGCGCCGCGACCCCAGATGAAACCGTCGGCTACCTCCGCGGCGAAAGGCGGATGAGTCCAATCGGCTGCGATGGCGGGCACCACATCGAGATGCCCATGGACCACGAGCGCCGGCGCATCCGGATCCGTGCCGGGAATGCGGACCACCAACCCGCGTCGTCGATCGCCGGTGGTGACGACCACCTCCGGATCCCACCCGACTTCGCGCAGCACCGCAGCGCAGTAGTCGGCCGCCTCCGCCTCCCCGATCGTTTCGTCCGACGGGCCATAGTTGCTGGTGTCGATCCTGATCAAACCCCGTGTCAGGTCGATGACTTCCTGCTCCATCACCTGCCGGTGATCCGGTTGCGCTGCCGCAGGTGTCATAGCCCCATCCTGCCCTGCCGATGCACGTCGGCGTATGCTTTCGCGGCACACGTCCGGGTGGCGGAATTGGCAGACGCGCTAGCTTGAGGTGCTAGTGCCCTTTACGGGGCATGGGGGTTCAAGTCCCCCCTCGGACACGTCTTCGGACACAGGCGTAATGCAGCAGGGCTTGCCCTATGGGTAGGCCCTGTTCGCCTATCCGGGCTTGTGACGTGGGGTTCCGGGTAAGTCGATGCCGGTGCTCAGGTCTGCCTGATGCGTCCGATCACATCGAGTTCACCGTCTTCGCCCATGCGCACGGCCACGGCCTCACCGGAATCGGTGGTGAGGCCGATGAGGTCGACGATGTTGGCGTAGTGCCCAACCAGGAACAACGCGCCTGGATCGTCTCGGTGGGACGCGATCAGTTGGCGCGTCCGGGATTCCCGGCGCGCAGACACGGCATCTGCGGCCGTGAAGGTCGAACCGAGGTACCTGCGCGTGGTGACCGGCCCTATGCCGAGCAGGCGCGCAGTCTGCGCCGACCGACACCACGGACTCGCGAGGACACCTGCTACCTCGATGCCGCTGGCACGGATGTTGCTTCCGATGCGCCTTGCCTGCGCACGACCTTCAGGCGAGAGATTGCGCTGGGTGCTGCAGTCACCGAGCTGAAACCCCGGGGGGTCGCCGCCGCCCGGTGCCAACGCATGTCGCATCAACACCACCACACCGGTTCTATTCCCCAGATCGCTCCACGACAGGGACTCAGCGCCACGATCGGCACGCGCAGGCGTGGCGATATAGCTCGTGAACGCAATCGATGCTGCGATCGAGATTGCCATGACGACGGGCACCGCTCGGGCGGTCCAGGATCGGTGCATGTTCCAGGGGTAACACTCCTACCTCGCGCTCGCAAGTGCTCAATGGGACCCTCACATAGTCTTCGAGGGTGCGCACTCGATTCGCACCGACCCCCAGCGGATACCTGCATCTGGGTAACGCCGCGCACTTCGTGTTGGTTCACCGCATCGCACTACGCGAAGGCGCACAGATCGCGCTGCGCATCGACGACGCCGATCGCGACCGCTTCCGCTCGGTGTACCTCTCGGACATCTTCGACCTGCTGACATGGCTGGACCTGTCATGGGATGTCGGACCTACGTCGCCTGCTGACATGGCGCAATGGAGCCAAATCACGCGGCTATCGAACTACCGAGAGGCGTTGGACACGCTCATCGATGCGCAGGTCGCCTACCGCTGCGAGTGCTCACGGATCGACTGGCTGGACTACCGCGGAGATGAGTGCCCGCGACGGTGTCGAAGCGTTGGTGTCGATGCCGGTGATGCCGCGTGGCGGCTGGCCCTGCCTGGTGTGGACGATCCGATCATCTGGCGCCGGGACGACACGCCCGCTTACCACCTGGCGTCGGTGGTTGATGACGATCACTTCGGTGTGGATCTCGTGATTCGGGGCTCGGATCTTCGCGAGTCGTCCGAGATCCAACGGGCCCTATCGCGCCACCTCCCCAACTCGGCCTTCACCGGGGCGGTACTCCTGCATCACGACCTGGCCGTGGATGGATCAGGTTCCAAACTGTCCAAGAGTGCCGGACATGGTGCCGCCCCGTTGCCAAGGACCGAGGCGGTTCGTCGCGAGATTCTCGACCTGGCTGCGCGGCTGGAAGCGAGCATCACTCCTGATCGGCTTCGAAGTTCCTGAAATTGAAGTACCAGATGTAGAAGATCGCGACCGCGGGTCCGGCGAGAACGAGGACGTAAGGGATAACCCCTCCGATGCCCTGACCGATGTAGGCGAATGCCTGCATCACCAGCGCGACCGCCAAGACGATGAAGCCAAGTGACAGCAAAAGATTCTGCGGGCGGCGCGCCGACCACGGACGTCCAGCGTTGTACGTGTCACGGGACGGGGAATCGGGGCTTGAGTCCATGACCCAACTATGTCACCCGGTCACTGCATTTGCATCGAATGCACTGGCGATTTCCAGCCACATTCGTGAAGCCGTCGCGGCTCCCCACGTGTCCTGCGCGCCGGCGAAGAGGTCCGCCAGGACGTCTGTGTCAGAGCGCGCCAATGCGTCCCGCACCGAGTTCTGCCAGGCGGATATCGCGTTGTGGTCGTTTTCGGACATCTGTCTCAACCGTAGGTGCTGGCAGTGCCCACTCATGCGGGACTTTGGTCTACTGCTGACAGGACTCCGGCGGAGTAGCGTGGGATCTGTACACCTTCGCGCCAGCGAACACGTATGAGGACAGGACCGGTGATCGCGATGAACACCCACGGTGACTCCCCCGAGGAAGTCTCGAAAGCCACCGCATACGACGGTGGACCCGCGGGCGATGCCGCGGACCAGGCCGAGCACCTGAGCATGATCATGGAAGCGGAGGCCATCCACAACGCGCTCAATGGTGGTGGCGGCGAGGGCTCTCTCGACGGGCTGGACTACCCGCTTGAGGACACCGAGTCGTGGCTAGCGGAAGAGGACGCCGAGGACTCCAGCGACGATCCAATGCACGCGGGCGGTCTCACACCCCGTCCGTGGGTTCCCGCCGAAGAGGCCGCCATGCATACCGTGGATGACTTCGAACCCTCAGCCGATGCCTACCTCGATGACGAGACCGACGCAGAGCGGGCTGATCCCAATTTCGATCAATTCGACGAGCCAGAAGAGCACCTGACACCCGAAGACGAAACGCTGTTGGGAATCGACCCGTACGAGTAGGTCGCATAGCGAGGGCGCTGAGGGATTGTCAGTTCCTGCCCGGATCTTGCTTGGGCTTGCGAAGTTTTCGCGCGCCCGCCTTGACCACGCCACCGAGCAGCATGCCCAGCAAGAAACTCGCCGTCACGAGCAACCACACCCACACGTCGATCTGGGCACCGAGGAAATTGACCGGAGCCGTCTGCAGGTTTTGAACGGCGAACACGAGCAAGAGCACCACGACCACGATGAGGACGATCCCTCGCCAGGTGATCGTCAGGCCCTTCTTGTCCGGCTTCTTCGCTAGCGCCCCGGGTTCTTGCGACATTTCGCCTCCGACCACCTCAGTTTGGCCCCGTGTGCTTGGCTATCGGGGTGTCCCACCACCTTACTGACGAGTCCTCCACGATCACGGTCGAACATCGTGATTTGGTAGCCATGATCACGCTGAACCGTCCTGACCGACTCAATGCATTGACAGCAGACATGGGCCCGCGCTACGCCGCGATCCTTGCCGAACTCGACTCCGATCCCAACACCCGCGCCATCGTGGTCACCGGCGCCGGTCGCGGCTTTTGCTCGGGCGCGGATCTAGCGACCCTGGGCGGTTCGGTCGAGGAACTGCAGGGGTACGTCCACGGGCAAAGCGTTCAGACTCTCCCAGCCGTTGCCTTGACGCTCGGCACACCCATCGCAACTGCCATCAACGGCCCGTGTGCGGGAATCGGTTTCGTGTTGGCCGTGAGCGCCGACGCACGATTCGTGCACCCCGACGCAACGTTGAGCACCACCTTCGTCCGGCTCGGACTCGTGGCGGAGTACGGCATCGCATGGCTCCTGCCCCGACTCATCGGTTTACCCGCTGCCACGGATCTGCTTTTGACCGGACGCACCATCACCGGAATGGAGGCTGGCGAGATCGGCCTTGCCCGGGTGCATCAGGATCCGCTCGCAGCGGCACTCGAATGGGCCCAATCGATTATCGAGAATTCCTCTCCGCAATCCGTGGCAACCATGAAGCGGCAACTTCTCGAGGCAGATTCCCAGACGCTCGCCGAGTCGGTGGGGTCTTCGTTGACGGACATGTCGCGTGCATTCGAAATGCCGGACTTAGTCGAGGCACTCACGGCGCGGGCCGAGAAGCGTGCTCCGCAATTTCCGCCGCGCACCCACTAACGAGGGCAACAAGCCGAACGTGTATTGACTACGGCAGTACTCCGCAGTGCGCCAGTGCCATCCTCACCAACCGACCCTGTCCACCGGACATCTCCGATTGGAAGTCTGCGCGCGTGGCTTCCTGGGGGGTGACCCACACCAGGTCGAGCGCGTCCTGACTCGGTGCGCAGTCCCCTTCGATGGCTACCACGAAGGCGAGCGACACGGCGTGTTGGCGCGGATCGTGGAAACCGGTCACGTCCGGATCGGGGAAATACTCGACGATAGTGAACGGTTGGGGCGAAACCGGTACCTGCGGAAGGGCCATGGGGCCCAGGTCCTTCTCCAGGTGCCGCATGAGTGCGTCGCGGATCCGTTCGCCGTACAGGACTCTGCCGGTCACCACCGCGCGACTGATTGAGCCGTCGGGCATCCCGCGCAGCAGCAGTCCCACGCTCATGACCTGGCCACGATCATCCGTGCGAACCGGAACGGCATCGACATAGACGATGGGGAGTCGCTCGCGCGCCGACTCCAGCTCATCGTCGCTCAACCACGAACTGCGGGTATCCAACATGTCGCTCATGGGCATCTCCCCTGTTCCATGCGTTGTCGGCGCATCCTGCCACGATCATGTTGACGAATCGGATGCTGTGTGCATCAACGAACGCACCTAGCATGTGATCCATGGCGCATTCGACACCTGCACTCGATGGTTCAACCCGGCCCGACGGCACGAGCTACCCGGTCGTCCGATCCGAGGATCAGTGGCGCGAGGAACTCGGCCCCCAGGCCTACCACGTTCTTCGCGAGGCCGGAACTGAGCCACCCTTCGTCGGTGAGTACACCGACACCACCACCGAGGGTGTGTACAGCTGCCGGGCTTGCGGCACCGAACTGTTCCGCAGCGACACCAAGTTCGACTCCCACTGCGGGTGGCCGAGCTTCTATGCACCCCTGGCTGGCGACTCGGTGGTGTACCTGGAGGACGCTTCCTTGGGTTATCCACGAACCGAGGTCCGCTGCGCCGCCTGCGGTGGGCACCTGGGCCACGTGTTCGAAGGCGAGGGCTACCCAACGCCCACGGATCTGCGCTATTGCATCAACTCGATCGCGGTTCGCCTCGAAACGGCATGACGCACGCTCGGTGATCGGCCGGTGCCCGGCGTGGCCCGCCGGTGATCCGGGTCCGCCCGGCCTAACCTGCGATGGTGCACAGCGTTCCGGCATCCGATGCGGCTTTCGTGGCCGCTGCCGAACGCCTCATGGCCGCCTCGATCAGGCCCGAATTCCAGATCGAGCAGGCTCCTGCCCCGCAGCGCCTAGCCCCACACGCGCTCACCTTGGTGGCAGATGCGGCGGAAACGGGCATGGACTCATCGCTCGCTGCATTGAGCGAGTCGGCTACGGGTCGCTTCGTCCTCCTGCACGATCCCGACGGGGTGGATGAATGGGCCGGCACATTCCGGGTGGTCGTATTCGCGCGCTGCGATGTGGAGCCGGAGTTTCTGATCGATCCACTCATCCACGAGGTGGCGTGGAGTTGGGTCACAGATTCGCTGATCGAACTGCCGGTCACCCAGGTGGGAGGCACCGTGACTATTTCCTCCGGCACTTCCTTCGGCACGATGGCCGATCGCCCTGGCGATGGTCTGGTGGAAGTTCGTGCATCCTGGACACCGTTGCCCACCGACTCCAGCCCGGACGTTGCGGACACCATGGCCGAGCACCTGCATGCCTGGATAGACATCCTCGCTCGCCTCGCCGGTCTGCCGCCAATGCCCGCCGGAGTGCCGAACATGGCGGCGCACCGAATTCGCTCTTCATGACAGGCTCTTCATGAGTTACGGCCGCGAGGCAGCGGAAGGCGTGAACCCTTCCGATACGGACGAGGCCGAGGAAGCCCATCCGCCGTTGGAGTTGCGTGACGGCGATGCGCCCGTGATCACCACCGTCGAACAATTACGGGCCTACAGCGACGCGGTGGCTTCGGGCAGCGGTCCGGTTGGTCTCGACGCCGAGCGAGCATCCGGCTACAAGTACTCAGCACGCGCTTATCTCGTGCAGGTACGACGCGAGGGCGCAGGTGTCGCACTGATCGACCCGACGTTCGTCGACGATCTTTCGATCCTCAACGAGGCCATCGCGGGAGCTGAATGGATCCTGCACGCTGCGACGCAGGATCTGGCCTGCCTCGCCGAAGTGGGCATGCGTCCGTCGTCGTTATTCGATACCGAGGTAGCCGCACGATTGCTCGGTCGCGAGAAGGTGAGCCTCGCCGGACTGGTCGCCAGCGAACTAGGCATGAATCTGGCCAAGGGACACGGATCCGCGGACTGGTCGATACGTCCGCTCACCGCGGATCAACTTCGCTACGCAGCACTCGACGTGGAGCCGCTCGTGGAATTGCGCGACATCCTGGCCGCGGATCTGCAGGCACGCGGGCGATGGGACATCGCCCAGCAGGAGTTCACGCACCTGTTGTCCTTCACGCCAAAGGAGCGCGGCGCGGATCAGTGGCGGCGTCTGTCGGGAATGCACACGTTGAAGTCCCCGCAGCAGTGGGCGATCGCGCGTGAACTGTGGTGGGCGCGCGATGAGATCGCACAGACGATCGACGTGGCACCCGGTCGCATCCTCCCCGACTCCGCAATCGTGGCCGCGGTGAAAGCCGAGCCCAAGTCCGCGCGCGAACTGCTCGAAGTGAAGGGCTTCCATGGCCGTGGAGCAGGGCGCTACCGCAACGATTGGTGGTCGGCGTTGGAGCGCGCACGCGCCTTGCCCAAGGAGGACTGGCCCACCCGGGCACCGCGAGGCGATGGTCCGCCGCCCCCACGCGCGTGGGCCGACAAAGATCCGGCCGCCGCCGCGCGGCTCGAGGCAGCCCGGCAGGGCATCGCCGACCTCGCCGAACGGTGGGGCATCGCCCCGGAGTTGCTGCTCTCCCCCGACCTCATGCGCCGGGCCTGCTGGGAGCCGCCGGACGACCTCGCTGCCTTCCTGACCGCCGGCGGGGCGAGGGAATGGCAGATCGAGACCTGCTCGCCGATCCTCGCGGCGGCATTCGATACCCGCGCCACCTAGAAACCTAAGTTACTAGCGAGTAACATCGTGGCTGCGTCGATCAAGGGAGCCCCATGAAGAGCATTTCGCCGGTCGTGTTCGTCGATGGGGTGCGTACCCCCTTCGCCCGGGCAGGCAGCCTGTATTCGCAAACCCGCGCCGACGACCTCATGGTCAAGGTGATCCGAGAGCTTTTGCGCCGCAACCCGGGGTTACCGCCCGAGCGGGTCGACGACGTTGCGATCGCCGCAGCGACCCAGACCGGCGACCAGGGAATGAACATCGGTCGGTCAGTGGCACTGCTCGCCGGCCTACCCAACACCGTCCCGGGCTACTCCATCGATCGCTGGTGCGCAGGTGCCATGACCGCCGTCACCACGCTGTCGTCGGCGATCATGGCCGGGGCCTATGACATCGCGATCGCCGGCGGCGTGGAGCACATGACGCGCCACCCCATGGGTGAGGGGATCGACCCCAATCCCCGCTACCTCGCGGAGAAGATCGTCGACCCCGAGGCGCTGCTGATGGGCAAGACGGCCGAGAACCTGCACGATCGGTTCCCCTCGCTCACCAAGGATCGTGCCGACGCGTTCGCCGTTGGCAGCCAGGAAAAGACGGCCAAGGCTTACGCGAACGGGCTGATGCAGCCGGACCTGGTTCCGGTTGCCGTACGCGACGCCGAGAACGGTTGGGGATTCGTGACCGTGGACGAAGGTCCGCGCCCGGGCACATCGATGGAGGGTTTGGCCACGCTACGCACACCCTTCCGACCGCACGGCCGGGTCACCGCCGGCAACGCATCCGCGCTCACCGACGGCGCGACCGGTGCGGTCCTCGCGTCCGAAGCGGTCGCCCGGGAATTGGGGCTACCGGCGAAGATGCGCATGGTCTCCTTCGCCTTCGCCGGAGTGGAGCCCGAGGTGATGGGCGTCGGACCTGTCCCCAGCACCATCAAGGCACTCGCCAAGGCAGGTCTGTCCATCGACGACATCGACCTGTTCGAGGTCAATGAGGCTTTCGCGGTACAGGTGCTTGCATTCCTCGACCACTTCGGCATCGCCGACGACGACCCCCGCGTGAACCCCATGGGTGGCGCGATCGCCGTTGGACATCCACTCGCCTCCAGCGGCATCCGTTTGATGAACAACCTGGCCCGGGACTTCCAGGTCAACCCCAGCGCCCGTTACGGAATCACCACCATGTGCATCGGTTTGGGCATGGGCGGCACTGTGATCTGGGAACGAGTCGAGGAGAACGCCTGATGTCGCAAGCCGATTTCGCATCCGTATTCCCCGACGAGGTCGTCACCGAGGCCAAGCTTCGGTTGATCGAACTTTCCTCGGGAACGTTCGCACTGATTACCGTGGACAACGGTCGCGATCACACGCGTCCGTCCACCTTCGGCCCGCAGGGACTCAGCTCCCTGGGCGTCGCTATCGACGAAGCGGCTGCCACGCCCGGCGTGGTGGGCATCGGCGTAACCGGCAAGCCGTTCATCTTCGCCGTGGGCGCTGACCTATCAGCGATCGGCGTAGTCAACGATCCATCGGTCATCGAATCCTTCGCCAAACTCGGCCACGACGTCTTCCGCAAACTCGGAGAGACATCCGTCCCGACCTTCGCCTTCGTCAATGGCGCGGCGATGGGCGGCGGCATGGAATTGGCCTTGCAGTGCAACTACCGGACACTCGATTCCAGTGCTGCAGGCCTGTCGCTTCCCGAGGTTTTCCTCGGACTCATCCCCGGCTGGGGCGGTGCGTGGCTTTTGCCGAACCTGATCGGTCCGCAGAAGGCACTCGACGTGATCATCAACAACTCGATGAACCAGAACAAGCAGCTGCGCCCGGCGCAAGCGCTCGAGATGGGCATCGTGGATGCGGTGTTCGAGCCCGCCGACTTCCTGGAGCGGTCACTGGCGTGGGCCGACGACGTCATCGCCGGACGCATCGAGGTCTCGCGCCCACAGGTCGATCGGGATTCCTGGGATCAGGTGGTGGACGCATACCGCGCGGGAGTCGAGGCGCGTATTCACGGCGCAACGCCCGCTCCCTACCGGGCGCTCGATCTGGTGCAGGCCGCCAGGACGCGCAGCCGCGACGAGGGCTTCGCCGCCGAGGATGCCGCACTCACCGACCTGGTGATGGGTGATGACCTTCGCGCCTCGCTGTACTCCTTCGACCTGGTGCAAAAGCGTGCCAAGCGCCCCGTGGGCGTACCGGACAAGGAACTTGCGCGCCCGGTCACCAAGGTCGGCATCGTCGGCGCCGGCTTGATGGCTAGCCAACTGGCCATGCTCTTCGCGCGTCGCATGCAGATCCCCGTGGTCATGAGTGATCTGGATCAAGAGCGCGTGGATGCAGGCGTGGCCCGCGTGCATGCAGAGATAGACGGACTTGCGGCGAAGGGACGCCTCAGCGCCGACAAGGCTTCGCGCCTCAAGGGGCTGGTCACCGGGACCGTGGACATCGCGGCATTCGCCGATGCCGACTTCGTCCTCGAGGCGGTCTTCGAGGATCTAGCCGTCAAGAAGAAGGTCTTCGCCGACATCGAGGCCGTTGTCTCGTCGGAGTGCATCCTGGCGACCAATACGTCGTCGTTGTCGGTCGGTGCGATGGCAGCCGATCTCAAGCACCCCGAGCGAGTCGTGGGCTTCCACTTCTTCAATCCGGTGGCCGTGATGCCGCTTTTGGAGATCGCTCGAGCCGAGAAGACCGACGACGCTTCCATCGCCACTGCGTTCGCGGTGGGCAAGGAACTCAAGAAATCCTGTGTACTCGTAGCCGATGCTCCGGCATTCGTCGTGAACCGCCTACTGATCCGCTACCTCGGTGAGATCACCAAGGCGGTCGACGAAGGTTCGGACTTCGAAGTCGCCGATCGAGCGATGGATCCCCTCGGCCTGCCGATGAGTCCGTTCGCGCTACTGCAGCTCGTCGGCATGGGCGTTGCGGCGCACGTGTCGGCATCCATGCATGCAGTGTTCCCCGACCGCTACTACCTCTCCCCCAACCTGCAACGACTCCTTGACGCCGGAATCCAGGGCGTGTGGCAGTGGGGAACGGACGGTTCGCGCACCCTCGACCCGAAGGTCGAGGAGGTCTACGAGCGTGGTTCGACCAAACTGGATGAAGCGCAGATCCGCGAACGCGCGCTGGCTGCCCTGGCCGATGAGGCTCGGCGCATGCTCGACGAAGGCGTCGTGGCCGAGGCGCAGGACATCGACCTGTGCATGATCTTGGGTGCCGGCTGGCCGTTTTGGCTGGGCGGTCTCACCCCGTACCTGGACCGGACAGGAACGTCGGAATCGGTTACGGGGAAGCGGTTCCTGGCACCGGGGATTGCCTCGGTTCCGGCGTAGAGCGGGGCGAGTCGCCGGAATCGACAGATGGATCTGCCACCTGCGTAACGCTTCGAGTTCGCGCAGGTTCGGCCGCCACCCACTCGATGATCGACCGGGAGACCTGCTGGTCGGTCAGTCCGATCGATTCGAGGAGCTGTCCGCGCTTGCCGTGGTCGAGGAATCCGCGTGGAACGCCGAACACCTTCACCGGAGTCGACCGGCCTGCATCACGCAGCAAGTCGGTGGTCGCCGAACCGATGCCACCCTCGCGGATGCCGTCCTCGAGCACCACGACGTGCGTCGCCTTCGCTGCGAGTTCGACAAGCGCCGCAGGCACCGGAAGCACCCACCGTGGGTCCACGACCCGAGTAGCGATCCCCTGGGCGGTGAGGCGATCTGCCACACCCACACCCATGGCTCCGAAGGCCCCGACGGCCACGATCAGCACATCGACCGGACCATCGCCGGATTCGCTGAGCACGTCGACGCCGTCGATCACTCGCACCGCCGGGATGTCCGGTCCAAGACCACCTTTGGGGAAGCGGACCACGGTGGGGCCGTCGTCTACGGCCACCGCTTCGCGCAATTCCTGCCGCAACGTGGCCGCATCGCGGGGTGCCGCTAGACGCAGTCCGGGTACCACGCCGAGCATGGCCATATCCCACATGCCGTTATGGCTGGCTCCGTCGTCGCCGGTCACGCCGGCACGGTCGAGCACGATCGTGACCCCGGCCTTGTGCAGGGCACAGTCCATCAGGACCTGATCGAACGCTCGGTTCAAGAAGGTGGCATAGATCGCGACCACCGGGTGCAGGCCCCCGTAGGCCAGCCCAGCGGCACTGGTGATCGCATGCTGCTCGGCGATGCCGACGTCGTAGGTGCGGTCCGGGTAACTCGCGGAGAAGCGCACCAGCCCGGTAGGTCCGAGCATCGCCGCGGTAATGGCCACCACCGATCGTTCGTCGTGACCGATGCGGACCATCTCGTCGGAGAAGACGGACGTCCAGGTGGGTCCCGCCTCGGTCAACGGCTGACCGGTATCGGGATCGATGATGCCCACACCGTGGAAGCGATCGGCTTCGTCGTTCTCCGCTGGCGCGTAGCCACGACCCTTTTCAGTGATCGCGTGGACGATCACCGGGTGATCGAAATCGCGCGCCCGAGTGAGGGCGAATTCGAGTTCCTGCTCGTCATGACCATCGACCGGACCGATGTACTTCAGCCCGAGGTCCTCGAACAACCCCTGTGGCGCGACGATGTCCTTCACGCCCTTCTTCATGCCGTGCAGGGCGTCGTAGATGGGCTGGCCCACGACGGGCGTGCGTTGAAGAACGCCCTTGCCCCACTGCATGAAGCGCTCGTATCCGCGGGTGGTGCGCAACGTGGCGAGGTGATGTGCCAGCCCGCCGATGGTCGGTGAATAGGAACGCTCGTTGTCGTTCACAACGATCACGATCGGACGATCGGACGCCGCGATGTTGTTCAGGGCCTCCCAGGCCATGCCCCCGGTGAGCGCGCCATCACCGATCACGGCAACCACGTGACGCGAGCCCAGCAACCCGCGCCGTTCCCAAGCCTTGGCCAGGCCGTCGGCGTAGGACAGTGCAGTCGAAGCGTGCGAGTTCTCCACGATGTCGTGATCGCTCTCCACCCGACTCGGGTAGCCCGATAGCCCGCCAGCCTTCCGCAACGTCTCGAACTGTGGGCTGCGCCCCGTGAGCATCTTGTGCACATATGCCTGGTGGCCGGTATCCCAGATGATGGCGTCGTCGGGTGACCGGAACACCCGGTGCAGCGCGATGGTCAATTCGACGACGCCGAGGTTGGGACCCAAATGTCCGCCGGTGGCCGCGACCTTCTCGACGAGGAAAGTCCGGATCTGACTGGCGAGCTCGGGCAGTTGCTCGACATCGAGCGCACGAAGGTCATGGGGGCTGCGGATCTGGTCCACCAGGGGTGTGTCGCTCATGGCCCACCGAGTCTACGTCCGTGGGTGCCCCTCGGCACCCGAAGGCGCGACCGACCCCGGGCCCACCCCTCCCCGATGCGGCGTCAGAGGTCGGGGTCCCCGCCCGGCGTGTCGCCCGACAAGTGACACCGGAACGGGGAGCTAGAGCGGGGAGCTAGAGCAGGGAGCGCAGAACGTAGGGCAGGATCCCGCCGTTTCGGTAGTAGTCGGCCTCACCGGGGGTGTCAATGCGCACCGTCGCGGTGAACTCGATCACACGACCGCCTGGGCCGTAGGCCTCGACGTTCACCTGACGCGGCACATCGCCGCCATTCATGGCTTCCACGCCGCGGATGGTGAAGGTCTCATCGCCCTCCAGGCCCAGGCTCGACGCGTTCACGCCGTCGGGGAACTGCAGTGGAAGCACACCCATGCCGATCAGATTCGAGCGGTGGATCCGCTCGTAGGACTCGGCTATGACCGCCTTCACTCCCAAGAGCGCGGTGCCCTTCGCGGCCCAGTCCCGGCTGGAGCCCGATCCGTACTCCTTGCCGGCGATCA
>CAZQRR010000022.1:0-16754 GCA_964595675.1 uncultured Rubrivirga sp.
CGATGTAGATGGCGTCGTACGGACACGCTTGCATGCACATCTTGCAGCCAATGCACAACTCGTTGTCGAAGTCGACGATGCCGTCTTCACGGATGAACAGTGCATTTGTCGGACACCCCTTCACACACGGAGCGTTGGTGCAGTGGTTGCACCGCATGACGCCCATCTCGCGCGTGGTGGTGGGGTACTCACCCTTGTCCACGTACTTCACCCAGGTGCGGAACTGACCGACCGGGATGTCGTGCTCTGTCTTGCAAGCGACCGTGCAGGCGTGGCAACCGATGCAGGTGCGCTGGTCTATGGCGAAGCCGTAGCGCACTCAGGTCACTTCTTCCGCACGAGGAAGCGCAGAACGCCGCCGTCCTCGCTCGATTCAACGAGCTCATTCCCCGTCTGCTCAACCCATGCAGGGATGTCCGAGCGAGCACCGTTATCGGTGGCCTCGATCAACATCGTTTCCCCGGAGGACAGTTCCTTGGCCGCCTTAGCGGTGAGGAGAACGGGCATCGGGCAGGTCTGCCCTTTGGCGTCGACCGTTGTCGTGGGATCTGACATCACATGTGCCTTTCGTCGTTTCGAGAAGTTGTTAGATGAACAAGCTGATGTTGGAATTGGCCATCTTCTTCAGCGCAGTCGCCGCACCGACTGGATCTCCGAGCCCGTCGACCATCTGATCGGGCTCGATGCCCAAGAGGTCCATCGTCATCTGGCAAGGCCACATGTTCACTCCCATGTCCTTGGCCATCTCGAATAGATCCTCCGGCGGCATCAGGTTGTTCTTCTTCGCCACCTTCCTCATCATCCAGTGACCCATGCCGCCCATCTCCATCTTGGACAGCTTTGCCTTCTTCATGCCCGGTGCATTCATGCCGGCGAGCATCTTGGTCATGGCGTCATAACCGGTGATGCGGACGTCGTCCTTGACCAACGGGAACAGACCCCAGAAGGTGTAGAAGACCGTTACGTCCATGCCGTTGGCGGCGGCGGTGGAACTCAAGATCATGGTCGGCCAGAGCTTGTCGAGGTCGCCGCTGAAGGCGATGATCGTCATGGACTCCGGCTCGGTGTTGACATGGCTATTTGACATGGGCCCTCCTCAGGACAGTGCCGACGTTAGATGTCCGGACAGCCGTAAGCAAGGGCTTCCGGTCATTTCTCGGAAAATCTCTGGAATTGACCCATGACCAGCGATCGACGTATTAGCGTCTGCGCATATGGCTATAGGGCCATAACAGTTGCGCACCGCGTGGCGCACGGGCACGTACTGGAGGACCGCATGCCTGGAACCATCACCCCCCGCGAGCTCTACGACGAGATTGCCAATCAAGAGGTGCCCTTCATTCTGGATGTCCGCAACCAGGATGAATTCGCCACCTGGCAGGTCGAGGGGACCAAGCCCGTGGCCACGAAGAACCTGCCCATCTGGATGGCCGTCGAGGGAATCGAGGATCTCGCCAAGGAGGTTCCGTCCAACGCCGTGGTGGTGTGCGCTCACGGAAACGGCAGCGACCTGCTGCTGGACTTGCTCGCGGAGGAGGGGGTCGAGGCTCGCAGCCTGGTCGGTGGCACCGCGGCGTGGGCCGAACTCCTGGTTCCCGAACCGCTCGCGTGTCTCCCGGAGGGAGTGATCGGCTGGCAGATACTGCGCCCGGCCAAAGCGTGCCTGTCCTACATGATCGGCGTTCCCGGCAAGGACGCGATCGTGGTCGACCCAGCACGCTTCCTGGACTTCTATGTCGACCTCGCCGCTAGCGAGGGGATGACGATCACCCACGTGATCGACACCCACGTCCACGCCGATCACATCAGCGGTGGGCCGGACCTCGCCGAGAAGGTCGGCGCTCAGTACCACCTGCCCCTGGAAGACGCGGGTGGCTCGGTGCCCTTCCCGAACGAACCTCTGCAGGACGGCACGGAGATCGATCTGGGCGGTCACACCGTCGCCACGTTCGCCATCAAGATGCCCGGCCACACCCCTGGCACGACCTGTGTGCACATTCCCGGCCATCTGCTCCTCACCGGCGACACCGTGTTCGTGCGTGGCGTGGGGCGCCCGGACCTCACCGGCAAGGCCGACGAGCTCGCACGCGAGTTGTACTTCACGGTGAACGACAAACTGCGCCCCCTCGACCCGGGCACCGTCGTGCTTCCGGCGCATTGGTCCACCGCCGATGAAATGGGTTCGGACGGAATGGTCAAGACCACGCTGGGTCAAGTCTTCGAATCGACGCTGCTGAACGAAGAGGATCTGGTGAAGTTCGTCGAGGAGATCGTCGGAACTTTGCCGAGTGCACCCGACTTCTACGACACCATCCGCGAGGTCAACTCGGGCAAGAAGGTGTCTGCTGAGGAGATCGAGACCCTCGAGATCGGCAAGAACCAGTGCGCCGCATCCACCACCGTGTAGTGCTGAGCTGAAAGCAATCTCTGACAACCGAAGAATCTACAAGTAGGGTCGCGAACTATGGACAAGCAAACCGAACTGGAGATCCACGATCTGCATGCTCGGATTTGCAAGGCCATAGCCGACCCCAAGCGGCTGCTGATCATCAACGAATTGCGCGATGGGCCGATGACCGTCAACGAAATCGCCGAGGCCCTGGAGTTATCCCAGAGCAACACCAGCCAGCACCTGGCGATTCTTCGCGATCGGGGCGTCGTACAAGCCGACCGCGAAGGTGCCAACGTCTATTACTCATTGCGCAGCAAGAAGGTTCTGCGGGCGATCGATCTGCTGCGGGAGTTCATGGCCGAGGAATTGACTGGAGCCACGAAACTTCACCGGGCGGCGGGGCGTCTGGCTGCAGCCCGCCGCTGATTCAGCAGACTCGTCCTATCGGCCCTGCACGCTCCACGGCAGCGGGATCCACGGCACTGCCTCACCGGCCTCGACACCTGCAGCGGGAACCACCGCCCACCCATCCGCGTGGGCGATCCCACGCAGCATCGCCGAGGACACGTGCGTCACCTGACGAAAACCTCCAAGTTCGCGGCGTCCAACCATGAGCCGCGTCAATTCCTTGCGTGACGGAGCGATCGATTCCGCCATCAGTACCCGAGGCAACTCCCGACCACCTCGGCCCAGCCAGGAATCCATGATCGGTGCGACGAGGGTGACCACTGCCACGAGCGCACTGAGTGGATTGCCGGGCAACCCAACAATCGGTGTGCCGCGCACACTGGCCAGCATCATCGGGTGGCCGGGCCGCACCTCTACTCCGTCCACAACGAACTGCGCGCTGAGGTCGTGGAGAGCCGAGCGCAGGAAGTCGCGATGTCCGCGTGCCGTTCCGCCGGTGGCTACGACCACATCGGACGTGCCCACCGCAGTCCCGAGTGCAGCCGATAGCGCACGCTCGTCATCGGCAACAGCTTGCACCTCCACGCAACTTCCTCCGAGGGCGGATATCCACCCGGGCAACTGCACACCTAAGGCGTCACGCACTTGACCTGGTCCCGGGGTACCCGCGGGTATCACTTCATCGCCTAGCACGAGCACGGTGATTCGCGGTGCGATGAACACCTCGACCTGGTCGATACCTGCCGCTGCCAACGCCCCTGCGAGCGCTGGGTTCAGTACGTCCCCTCGCCGCGCCAACTGATCGCCGCGGGAGCATTCCTCACCCTGGGGTCGAATGTGCGATTTCTCGGGGATCGGTCCGGTCAGGACTCCGTCTCGTGCTTGCGCCACTTCCCACGGGATGACGGCTGACGCGCCCGGGGGAATGAATCCGCCCGTCGCGATGCGCATCGCCTGCCCGTCGGCCACGGCACGATCCGAGGGGAACCCGGTATCGATGGTTCCCACGATCTCCCATGGACCGTTGCCGGCCACGACCCACCCATCCATCGCTGCAGTGGGGAACCCCGGGAGATCTACCAGCGCCTGGACATCCGACGCGAGAGTTCGTCCCACCGCGTAGACGAGTTCGACGGACTCACGCGTGCCGGCGGAAACGGCGACCGACGCGCGTTCGCGGGCAGCCCACCACGATGTCTCACCCATCGAACTCCTGCGCGAGGCGCGCAAGGGTTTCAGCGACCCTCGACGGATCGGCTCCCTGCGCTGCCGCGTAGCCGAGCAGGTACGTGGTGACGGGAGCCGCAGGGCGCTCGACCGAATGCGCCGCGTGCTTGGCCACATCCAATATCGCGTCGATGTCGCCTGGTGCGGCAATTCCCAGCTCGGTGGTGACCTGCGCGATCCACGCTTCTAGTCGCGCGGCCTGCTGCTCGTCCATGTGGCTCCCTGGTCAGTTCCCTCTATCTCAGATCCCTCGATCCTCGACGACGCGCTGTGCGCGCTCGAGATCCTGCGGAGTATCGATGTCCAGAAGGCTAACGTCCGAGGCAATGGGCACCAGCGACGTGGTGAGTTCGCCCACCAACCGGTGGAAGGGAGCACCATTCCAATCCAACGAGCCGTCCAGACCCGCGCTCATCGCTCGCACGAGCGCTTCGCGGCGATAGACGGCACACAGCCACTGACGCCGTCCATCCGCACCCACAGGCACCCACGCTTCGATCTCCGAAGTGTCGAGATCCGAAGTGTCGAGATCCGAAGTGTCGAGATCCGAAGTGTCGCCATCCACGAGTTCGACCAACGCGACCAGGGCTTGCTTTGCGAACGGCATGTCCACCGCCAGCACGCCCACGAGCGCTTCTTGGATCGTGGGTAGCACCGCGACTACTGCCGCTGCCGGGCCACCCGGCCGGTCCGCCCCGACCTCGGTAACCGACGCCGCAGGATCCGCCGACTCGATACTCGCAATGGCTCGTTCCACCAAAGTGCTTCCGTCCAGCAGCGCGGTGGCCTTGTCTCGACCGAGCCTGGTTGAAGCCCCGCCGGTCAGTACGAGCCAGCGGATCACCCGGCTTGTTGGGCCATGCGCGCGGCGTGCGCCTCGGCCTCCTGGACGATCCTCTGAAGTTGAGTCACCGCCGCGGTCAGACGACCGTCCCACTCACCCGCACGAATGTGCCACATGACGGTGTCGACTCCTTCCTCCACCGAAGCGTGCTGGGACTTCGGTCCATTCGGTCCGAGCCGTTCCATGACGCGGTCCGCAGCAGCCAACCAGTTCTCCGCCACCTGCAGGTGGCCCACCTCCTTGGTCAACTCCCGCAGCTGTGCGCCCGGATGCGAACGAGTAGGCGTGACATCGGTGATGAGAGATTCCGCCGTGGCGACAGCCGCGAGCAGTTCCTTGCGCACGGCATCGTGAATGTGGGAGCGCTGGATCGATGTGCGCAAGTCTTCACAAGCGTGCTGCGCGTCGCGCTTGGCCTTGTAGAAGCGGTCCTCTGTTCGATGGGGTTTGTGCTTGGCCGCATCCCGCTCGGCTCGTGACTTCTCCCGGCTGTTCTCCCGTGGAGGCATCGGGGCACTCCCTTCTCGAGATCCGATCGTGCAACCCGCAGTTCGCGGAATACGCCCATCCTGGCGCAGGTACCACCGATCTCGAAAGGGCTTTCGGCCCGAACTTCGAGTCCCAAACCCAGATCCCAAGCCCAGATTCCCGACCCTCTCGACTTCAATCCGTGGATTCCGGAAGGGTCGTTCCGACGGCTTCCATCATCCGCAAGGTCGCAACCACGCGAGGGACTTCGTGCACCCGCAAGACGCCCACACCACCGAGTTTGCCCAACACGGTGAACACACCTTCAGCGGTACGGAATTCCTCCTGGAACAGGTCGAAAGCGTGCGGCATGATCTGGCACACGGGCACCCCGAGCGGTCGCAGGCGGAACGAGTGCAACAGCACCTGTGCCTGATGCTGGGCCTTTTCGATAGGGCCGACCGCAGATCCGTAGAAGAAGCCCAATCCGGGATCCACCGAGATGCTCTCCACCCCGAGTGCACGCGCACGCTCGATTCTGGGCTCGAAGTGCTCGATCAACGGGGGAATCGGATCGGCATGGATCCGCACCTGGAGTTCATCGCGCACCGTCTCGCCCGGCGTGAAGCACATGATCAGCGACGCGCCATATTCAGCAGTCACTTCGTACATGGCTGCTTCGTCCTTGGTACCAGTGAGATTGACCACCGAAGCCCCTGCTTGGAGTGCTGCGCGCACCACCTCGACTTCGTAGGACTCCACCGAAACCGCGATGTCACGCTCCACGAGTGCACTGATGACGGGAATGAGTTGGTCAATCTGCCGCGCCACACCCGCCCGCGCGGCATCGGCGCGGCTGGACTCCGCGCCCACATCGATCACATGTGCGCCCTGCGCGCGCATGATCTGTGCCCGTCGCACTGCGTCATCGAAGGTCGGGGCGATGCTTTCCCGGTAGGTCGAGTCCCGCGAGAGATTGACCACGCCCATGATCACCGGCTCGAGATCGGTGTCGAAAGTCCGGTTGCCGATGCGGAAATCAGCAACGGGTTCATCGAGATCCTCACGATGCTTCGCTGCCAATTCGGTCAGGTCGTGAAGGGTCAGCACTCTTCGACTCTAACCGCGAAGGAACCTGCAGAACACGAATCCCTCTTCGACGAACTGGTGAGCCAAGGAAAAACGAGGGTACGGCGGTGAGATCGCTCGCTCGGGGTCCCGCAGATATCCGCCACCGGCCAGGACGGGCGAGATGGTCAGGTCCATTTCGTCGACGAGGTCATCGCGGATCAGTGCATCGAGTAAGGCTTCTCCACCTTCACAGTTGATCCGGATCAATTCACGATCGTGCATGAGTCGAATCAGCGCACTCAGATCGACCGATCCCTCGCCGACTTGAACAACCTCCGCGTGCTCACGCGCCTGGCTTACTGACGATGGATCGGCGTCGACTGTGGTCGCTACTACGACCGGCAGCGCGGAATCGGAGAACATCGGTTCATCCCACGGGAGATCCAATCGCCCGCTCACCACCACGATTTGCGGCGCGGGCGCCAGACCCAACGATGCGCGTGCTTCCTGCCAATCGGCCCTCGCCATCATCGGCTTGTAACGCTCGGCACGAATGGTTCCGGCCCCCACCAGTACGGCATCGGCCAGCCGTCTGGTTTCCATGAACACACGCTTATCGGCGGGACCGGAGATCGATCCGCTGAGTCCGTCCGGACCCACAGTGGCGCCGTCGAGCGTCATTACCATCATCGTGCGCAACCACGGGGCATCCGGCCACGGATACAACCGCCCAAGATCCACTCTGTGACCCTAACGATGGGACAGCAGGGGCTACGGCATAGCCGATAGGCCACCATCCACGATGAGTTCTTGTCCCGTCATGAACGACGACGCATCACTCGCCAAGAACAATGCTGCTTGAGCGATTTCCTCACTCCTCCCCCAGCGAGCCATCGGCACCCGGGAGAGCACCGAGCTTTCGGTGTTCTCATCTCCACGAAGGAAGTCGGTGAGGTCGGTTTCGATCCACCCCGGAACGAGTGCATTCACGCGGATGCCTTGGTAGGCAACCTCCACGGCAAGGCTTCGCGTTAGGGAGGCCATCGCCGCCTTCGCTGCTCCGTAGTGGGACATCAAAGGCGCACCGCGCAGCCCTGCAACCGAACCGACGTTGATGATCACCCCATGCTCGGAGGCGGCCAAGTGCGGTATGGCCTGCTGAATAAGGCGAACGTTGGCATCGACGTTGAGGGCCATCGTCTTGCCCCAGCCCGACAGCCGCATCGACGCGACGGGAACGGAGAAACTGTTGCCGCCGGCGTTGTTCACCAGTACGTCCAAACGTCCAAGCGCGGCCACGGTTTCTGAAACGAGGCGCTCAGCCGTAGTTTCATCGGTCACATCTGCTGCGAAAGCGATCGCACGACCGCCATGTGAATTGATCGAGTCGGCAACCTGCTGAATCGCATCGGGGGTGCGAGCAGCTAGCGCCACGGCGCAACCGTGAGACGCGAACTCCTCCGCGATGGCCCGGCCGATCCCCCGCGATGCTCCTGTGATGAGCGCTACTCGCCCGGTCAAGTCCTGTGCGTCCATGACGTCCCTTCGACTCCTGGTTACTTCCCGGCCTCAGCATGCACGAGAGGCAACCCCGACCGCAGGGGTATGCGCGGGCCGAGGTCCGCATTCGGTCCCGGGTGTCTGGGTCAGGGCATTACCCTGCGCCCATGTCTGAAGAGTCCCTGGCAACCGAGGGTCTGACCGAACTCGCCCGTTTGGCGACGCCCCAGGGCCGAGCCATGGATCATCCGGCACGGACCGGGCTCATCGGCGCGGGCCTAGCCCTGGGACGCAGTTTCCAGCCGAACTTGCTCACCCGGGGCACTACGGACCAAGCCGTCATCAGCGGGGTCACCACGGCCTTCGCCTACGGGATCTACTCCACCGGTGATGCCATCGTCGATTCCCTGGCAGCCCGCATCACCGGCGAGTCCGACCCGGGTCCGGGCCCACGCGTAGCCGTGGCTGCCGCGATAGGTGCCATCGGTGCCGGCACTTTCGCCGGGTTCCACTGGAGGGAGCACGAATCCAGGTCGCGCGCGATGATCCGGCTAGCCGGGCGTATGACCGTCACGGGAGCTTTGGCGAGTGCAGCGTCGTCACTGACCAGCAGCAGGAGTCCCGGCCGACGCCTCGGAGTTGCGGTTGCAGCGGGTGCCGCGGCACTGTCCTGGGCGGGCACCAGGCCGTGGGGGGCCGCGCCCGGTTCGCTGATCCGTCAGCAAATTCCAGGAGCCAAGTCCCCCGGTCAGGAGCAGTTCTTCGAGGACTCCGTCCGCGAGGTGGCTCCGTTGAAGATGGCGGCGATCGGCACCGGCATCGCGGCAGCCACCTACGGGCTTGCCCGCGGGGAATCGATGCTCACCGGCGCACTTGCGCGGCTGGCCAGCGCAACCTTCGGTGGCCAGCCGCAGGACCACCGGACGTTAGGGCGCGTCACGGCGCTGGGAATCAGCGCTGGTGCTGCGTACTTCGCGTTCAACAAGGTCTCGGGGATGCTGACCAAGGGCGGCGGTGCAGTCGAGCCCGGCATGGAGATCCCACCCTCCTCCCCGGAGATCACAGGATCGCCCGCGTCTGGCCTGGACTGGATGAAGCAGACCCGCGAAGGTGCGCGCTGGCTGGCCGCCACCTTGGAGCCGGCCACCATCTCTGCGGTGATGAAAACCAAGGACGCGATGCAGCCCATCCGCGTCTACGGGAGCCTGGACATCGTCGACGACCCCCACGAGCGCGCCGCCATACTGCTGCGGGAGATAGACCGCACCAAAGCACTCGAACGTAGTCACTTCGCCCTCTTCTCCCCCACCGGTTCGGGCTACGTCAACTACGTCGCAACGGAGACATTCGAGTTCCTCACGAAGGGCGACTGCGCGTCGGCTGCGATCCAGTACTCGGTTCTGCCCTCGAGTTTCTCCCTCGGCGACGTCTCAACCGGTGTTGCCCAAACACGCATGGTCATCGACGGCATCACTGCGCGACTGCTCGACATCAACCCGAAGAAGCGACCGAAGTTCTACCTCTTCGGTGAATCGCTCGGTTCGCAGGTGAGCGAAGGAATGTTCGAGGGCACTTGGACCTACGGCCTCCCTGGAGCCAAAGTCGATTACGCCTTGTGGATCGGCACACCATCGGCCACAACCTGGCGAAAGCAACTGTGGGGTGATCGCACCATCACGCAGGCCCCGGATGTCGGTCCCGACGGCATTTACCTGCCGCGGACCATCCGCGACTGGAAGGAACTCCCCGCAAGCGAACGAGACAACGTGCGCTATCTGCTCTTGCAGAACGGCGATGATCCCATCCCGAAGTTCGGCAGCCAACTGATGTGGCGAAAGCCCGACTGGCTCGGACCGGACCGGCCCATCGGGGCACCGCAAGGCACCGTGTGGGTCCCGGGCGCCACATTCCTCATGACCTTCATCGACATGCTCAATGCACTCACGCCCACACCCGGCGTCTTCGCGCAAGGCGGTCACGACTACCGCGAAGTGCTGCCAGAGGCCATCAGCGAAACGTGGCGCTTGCCGGCCTCTGCGAAGCAGATGGACACGATGAACCAGGTTCTCCGCGAACGCGAATTGGCGTGGGAGTTGTTCCGCGACTGGGCGGCCGCGCTCGCCAAACCAGCGGACAAGCGCGAGGAAGCAAAGAAGAAGGTCCTCGACAAGGCCTCCAAGTATGTGGAGTCCCCGGTGAGTGCCGACGATCTGATTCAACTGGTCGCTCGGGCACTACCCCAGCGAGCTCAGCAACTGAAACAGATGGGCTGAGCGCAGGTACAGCGAGTCGTATCTGCACTACCGTGCACGCATGCACGCGATCTACGCCGACGGCATCGACAAGGACGATCCGCTGTCAGTCCTTGCCATCGGCGACGTCGATCCGGCACCCACGCCCGAAGAGTGGGTGGACGTAGAAGTCAAGGCGATGAGCCTGAACCACCACGATGTCTGGGCACTCAAGGGTCAGGCACTGCGCGAGGAGCAGGTGCCCATGATCTTGGGGACCGATGCCGCCGGCCTCGGTCCCGACGGCTCGCCGGTTGTGGTGCACGCGGTCATCGCGGATCCGGCTCGTGGTCATGGAGGCGACGAGACACTCGACCCGAAGCGCTCGCTGCTCAGTGAGGTCTACCCCGGCACCTTCGCCGATCGCGTGCGGGTTCCCCTGCGCAACCTGATCGCACTTCCCGACGGAATGGATCTCGCGCAGGCCGCATGTTTGCCCACCGCCTACCTCACCGCGTACCGCATGCTCGCCACCAAGTCGCAGACCAAACCCGGTGACACCGTGCTCATCCAGGGCGCGGGCGGTGGCGTGGCGACGGCCGCAGTCGTGCTCGCAAAGGCGATGGGTCTGCGCGCATGGGTGACCAGCCGTGACCCGCTTAAGGGTGAGTGGGCTACCACCATTGGAGCCGATGCCGCGTTCGAACTCGGCGCACGACTTCCGGACAAGGTCGACGCGGTCATCGAGACGGTGGGTGAGGCAACCTGGAGTCACTCGCTGAAGTCATTGCGACCCGGCGGGGTCGTGGTTGTTTCCGGTGCCACCTCCGGTGCCATGCCACCGGCGGACTTGAATCGGGTGTTCTTCCTCCAACTGCAAGTTGTCGGATCCACCATGGGAACCCAGGAGGAGTTCGTGCAGCTCATCTCCCTCATGCACGAAACGGGCGTCTCCCCCGTCATCGACCGAGTGATCGAGATGGACGCCGCGCGAGAGGGATTCGCCGCGATGATCGAAGGCGATCTACGCGGAAAAGTAGTGATGACCCGCTGATTCGAAGATCAACGGGTCATCACTCGATGCCTCGAAGTGGAACTAGTTCAAACTGAACGGCGGGTACTTGTCCGTCGCGAGGACGAATGCGTAGGCCTGGACTCGCCACCACCAACGCATGACACCCACGACGAAGTTGAACATCCCGCGCGGGAATCGGCCCACGAAGATGATCGCGAACCAACCGATCACCACCACGAAGAACGCGGCGATCGACAGGAAGAACAGAATGAAGTAGTGCGGGATCGCCAGGAACCACTTCACCAGCGGGAGACCACGGTTCAATTCCGTCTGCGCATTCGGATACGGCACGTCGAGGTGCACGTTCTGCTGCTCGTCGGTCGATGGATAGCGATCGGTGATCAATAGGACATAGGCCGACAGGCGTGCTGCGAACTGATGCAGCGCGAGATTGAAGTCGAACCACCACTTCGGGTACTTCTTGCGAAACAGCAGCAAGAGCAATGTGACGAGGAACAAAGAACCCAAGATCCCCAGGCCTCCGGTCGAGACGTCGTTCACGACCTCACCGGCTTCATTCACGGTCATCACGACGGACTCACCACCGGAGGTGAGGATGCCGAGGACGATCGCGATGGGGATCACGAGGATCAGGCGGAAGATCGTGGTGACTCGGCTCAGCCGGTCCTGGTAGTCGATCTCGAGCGTGGCTGGATAGCCCGGAGTGGGGGGTGCTGTGGTGGGTGTGGCGGACGACTCGGTGTCGGACATGGTTCCTCCCGGAAGGTGCGCACCGAAGTGCGACGACGACCCCAGGCTAGGGACGAGATGGGTAGAACCCGGGGATTCACATGCGGACAATCTCGACTTGATCGAGTCCAGATCTGGACATAGTCTGAGGACGTGTCAGAAAACGGATCCAGCCTCGAAGCCGAGGTCGGCCCTGCCGCGACACTGCGAGCGCATGGACTGAACGTCACACCTCAGCGGCTCGCCGTCCTGGACGCAGTCGCTTCCCACCAGCACGCCACGGCCGATTCCGTGATCGACCTCGTGCGTACGAGCATCGGGGCCGTTTCCCGCCAGGCCGTCTACGACTCCCTCTCCGCTCTCGTGGAGGTGGGAATCCTTCGCCGAATCGAGCCCGCAGGTTCACCTGCGCGCTACGAGACCCGCGTAGGAGACAACCACCACCACGTGGTGTGCAGGACCTGCGGGACCCTCGCCGACGTCGATTGTGCCGTCGGCGATGCCCCGTGTTTGACCGCAGCAAACGATCAGGGATTCGTCATCGACGAGGCCGAGGTCATGTACTGGGGTACGTGCCCACAGTGCGCCGCACAACTTCAAATAACCGCGTAGTTCCCGGACTGCGCCGACAGCAAGCACCCACACATAGGAGATACGGATGGCAAACGAAAGCAAGTGCCCGATCGACCACGGTTCGGTGGGCGTTGGCACCCAGAACGAGGACTGGTGGCCCAACCAGCTCAATCTGCGGGTCCTGGAACAGAACCCCCCGGCGGCGAATCCGATGGGCGAGGACTTCGACTATGCCCAGGCCTTCGCGTCCTTGGATCTGAACGCAGTGAAGGCCGATCTGCGCGCCCTCATGACCGACTCCCAGGAATGGTGGCCTGCCGACTACGGCCACTACGGCCCATTCTTCATTCGGATGGCATGGCACAGCGCCGGCACCTACCGCACCAGCGATGGTCGCGGCGGCGGCGGTGCTGGCATGCAGCGCTTTGCGCCGCTCAACTCTTGGCCGGACAACGTCAACCTGGACAAGGCGCGTCGTCTGTTGTGGCCGATCAAGGCCAAGTACGGCAAGACGATCTCCTGGGCCGACCTGTTCATCCTCACCGGCAATGTCGCACTCGAGTCGATGGGCTTCGAGACGTTCGGATTCGGTGGCGGACGCGCGGATGTGTACGAACCTGACATCACCTACTGGGGTTCGGAGGCCGAGTGGTTGGCCGACGGCCGGTACACCGGCGACCGCGAACTGGAGAACCCGCTGGCAGCAGTCCAGATGGGCCTGATCTACGTCAATCCCGAGGGTCCCAACGGGGTTCCCGATCCGATGGCGGCTGCCCGCGACATTCGCGAAACGTTCGGCCGCATGGCGATGAACGACTACGAGACCGTCGCGCTCATCGCCGGCGGACACACGTTCGGCAAGGCGCATGGAGCCGCGGATCCGAGCAAGTACGTGGGTCCCGAGCCCGAGGGTGCACCGCTGCAGGACATGGGCCTGGGATGGATCTCCTCCTTCGGCACCGGCAACGGTGAGGACACCATCTCCAGTGGCCTCGAGGGCGCGTGGACCGCAACCCCGACCACGTGGGACAACAGTTACCTCGAGACGCTGTTCGGACACGAGTGGGAACAGACCAAGAGCCCGGCGGGTGCCACGCAGTGGATACCCAAGGGTGGTGCTGCGGCCGACTCCGTTCCCGATGCGCACAACCCGAACAAGCGGCACGCGCCGATCATGTTCACCACGGACCTGGCGTTGCGAATGGATCCGATCTACGAGCCCATCTCACGTCGTTTCATGGAAAACCCGGCGGAGTTCGCCGACGCCTTCGCGCGTGCGTGGTTCAAGTTGACCCACCGCGACATGGGGCCGAAGACGCGCTACCTGGGCCCGGAGGTTCCAGCCGAGGATCTGATCTGGCAGGACCCGGTTCCCGCCGTGTCCGGTCAACTCGTCAGTGCTGCGGACGTCGCAGCACTGAAGGATGCAGTGCTGGCCTCGGGTCTCAGCGCGTCCGAACTGGTCTGTGCTGCCTGGGCATCGGCGGCCTCGTTCCGCGGCACCGATAAGCGCGGCGGAGCCAACGGTGCACGTATACGGCTTGCCCCTCAGCGCGAGTGGGAGGTGAACAACCCTGCTCAGTTGAACAAGGTCCTCACCACGTTGGAGGGAGTCCAGCAACAGTTCAACGCAGCCGGGGGCGCCCAGATCTCGATGGCGGATCTGATCGTCCTCGCCGGTTGCGCTGGCGTGGAGAAGGCCGCCAAGGATGCCGGACACAACGTCACGGTGCCGTTCACCCCGGGCCGCACGGACGCGACCGAGGACATGACGGACGTCGAGTCCTTCGCGGTCCTCGAGCCGCTGGCCGACGGAATGCGGAACTACGTCGCCAAGGGGCAGATTCGGCCGACCGAGCAGTTGATGGTCGACAAGGCGAACCTGCTGAACCTCAGTGCACCGGAGATGACGGTGTTGGTCGCAGGTATGCGTGGCATAGGGACCAACTACGACGGCTCGGACGTGGGCGTGCTCACCACCAACAAGGGCGCACTCACGAATGACTACCTGGTGAACATCCTGGACATCGACACAGTGTGGGAGCCCACCGACGAGACGGAGCAGGTGTTCGCCGGCAAGGACCGCAAGACCGGTGAGCAGAAGTGGTTGGCCTCACGGATGGACCTGGTCTTCGGGTCGAATTCCCAACTGCGCGGGCTCGCCGAGGTCTACGCCTCGGACGATGCGCAGGAGAAGTTCGTCCAGGACTTCGTGAAGGCCTGGGACAAGGTGATGATGCTCGACCGTTTCGACATCAAGAAGGGAGGTTGTTCACCCAGAAAGTGGGGCGTCGACCGCAAGGTCGGCGCCCCACTTTCTTGTCCGGTCAGAACCGATCGCCTGCAGTCACCTCGACCCCATTCATTCACTTCCGGCTGGAAGTTTGAAAGCTACAAGGAGGAGAGGCAATGAGGGTTGAGACGGTCGGTCGAATTATCGGAACATCCCTGCGGGTCACGAACACTCGCAGCGACTATCTCGTTCGACTTCAGGGCCGACGCGCAGCCCGCCTGATCCGTCATGCTCGAACCGCCTCTCCCTACTTCCGCTCGCTCTTGCGTGACTTTCCCGACGAGATCGACGACTGGACTGCCGTACCCCCCACGAGGAAATCAGCGTTGATGTCGAATTTCGACGACTGGGTCACAGACCCTCGACTTCGGCTCGGCCGACTCACTCGGGAATTCCTCGCCAAACCCGAATTGGTGGGGCACACCTACCTGCGTCGCTATCGAGTCTTCACGACTTCGGGAACGACTGGAACTCCCGCCGTGATCGTGCACGATCCTTCGTCGTGGACCGTCTTCCAATTGGCGTCTCGACTGCGATCGGAGAGGCAGATTCTCAGGCACGGAGCGGCTTTGGGCATCTTGCAGAAGGGGTTTCGCAGCGCAGTGCTGTTCGCCACAGGAGGCCACTACGGCGGCGTGGGCGTAGCCGCCTATGTGCAGACCCTTCACCCGGCCCTCAGTCGGCGAGTTCGCATCGTTTCCGTGCTGCGACCGATCGCCGAGCAGGTTCGTGAATTGAACGCCTATCAGCCCACTTTCGTGAGCGGTTACCCCAGTGCGCTCCTCGCCTTGGCCAAGGAGCAACGCGAAGGCAGACTGTCGATCGATCCGGTCTTGATGTTGTGCGCCGGTGAGTACCTCGGCGAGAAGCAACGATGCGAGTTGGAGGAGACCTTCGGTTGTCACCTGCTGCAGGGTTACGCGGCGTCGGAGGTTCCCGCCCTCGCACTGGAATGCGATGAACACAGGTTTCACGTCAATGCCGACTGGTACCTCCTGGAACCAGTGGACGCAGACCACAACCCCGTGCCAGCAGGCACAACATCCGACACTTGCTTGGTCACGAATCTGGCGAATTTCGCGCAGCCGATAATCAGGTACGACCTGGGTGATCGCGTTCGAATGTACGTCGATCCGTGCCCGTGCGGGAGTCTGCTTCCCGCCGTGGAAGTAGAGGGCCGGACCAACGATCTCGTCACACTGCAGGGATCGACCGACGCCAGCGTCGAGATCGTGCCCCTGGCCCTTGGTTCGGTGATCGAGGAGACGCCCGGAGTAGATCGCTTCCAGGTCATCAATCCTGATCCGAACCACCTGCGCGTGCGCTTCGATGAGGTTGCTCACGGCGACCGAGATCGGATCTGGGAGCGATTGCGAGCTCGACTCCAGGCCTTCGTCGATCAACACGATGCCCACGGAGTGGCGATCACCCTGGATGACGAACGGCCAAGGCCCGAACCCACGGGCGGCAAGCTCAAGCAAGTCCTGCGCTAGAGAGCACCGACAGTGCGTTCGGACTTCTAATGTTGGGGGCATGACCCATCCCACACACCCCACGGGCACGTTGACCGAGTCTCAAAGCCATCGCCAAGAATGGCTCGACGCGTACACCAAACGCATCTCACCCTGGCTGTCGATCCTCGCCTTGGTCTACTTGGCCACCTTCTCGATACAGGCGATCTGGTACTACCCCGATGCCACGTGGTACCGGTACATGAACATCTTCGGAAACGTGCTGTGGGTGCTCTTCGTGATCGACCTGCTCTTCCGATTCCTGATGTCCACCGACAAGAAGCACTTCTTCCAGAAGAACATCGTTGACACCATCACCGTGATCGTCCCCCAGTTCCGAGCCATCCGAGCCCTTCGTGCATTCACGGGTGGCAGTTTCATATCCAAGAAGAGCGGGCTCATCAGCGGAGGAGGCTTGGCTTCGGCCTTCACCGCCGCACTCATCGTCGTCTGGGTGGGCAGCTTGATGGT
>CAZQRR010000023.1:0-16620 GCA_964595675.1 uncultured Rubrivirga sp.
TCCGTCGCTAGCAGCGACTCGTCACACTGAGAGGTGACGATCGAGTCGTAGTTCCACCACAACCGAATAACCAACCGCAAAGGATCCGGGGCGCTACGGAAGCGTCGTCGTCGGTCCTCGGTAGTGGCTCCCGTCAGGGTGATGCGCGTTGAAGCGTTTCGTCCCGGGGGCCTCGATCGAAGACCGCCACCGGACGTCTGCCGTGGGCGCCCCTGTCATCGCATGAGAAACAGGAGGCACCCGTGACGGGTTCCCAGATCGCGACGGCCGAGGCCGTCATCGACAACGGTGCGTACGGAAAGCGCACCATCACCTTCGAAACCGGCCGACTTGCGCGCCAAGCCGCCGGTGCCGTGACCATCTCCTTGGACGGTGGAACGCTGCTGCTCAGCGCCACCACCGCTTCGAAGAACCCCAAGGATCAGTTCGACTTCTTCCCGCTCACGGTGGACGTCGAGGAGCGCATGTATTCCGTGGGTCGTATTCCCGGTTCGTTCTTCCGTCGTGAAGGCCGTCCCACCGAGGATGCAATCCTCACCTGCCGGTTGATCGACCGGCCGCTGCGCCCGACTTTCATCAACGGACTGCGCAACGAGGTGCAGGTCGTGGTGACCGTGCTGTCCTTGAACCCGAATGACCTCTACGACGTCATCGCGATCAACGGTGCGTCTGCATCCACCCAGTTGTCGGGTCTGCCCTTCAGTGGCCCGATAGGTGGCGTGCGCATCGCGCTGATCAACGGTCAGTGGGTCGCGTTCCCCACCCACGAGCAACTCGAGGACGCCGTCTTCGACATGGTCGTTGCTGGGCGTATCGCCGACGACGACATCGCGATCATGATGGTCGAGGCCGAGGCAACGGATAAGACCGTTGATCTGGTTGCCGGCGGCGCCCAGGCGCCTACCGAGGAGGTCGTGGGCGCAGGACTGGAGGCGGCTAAGCCGTTCATCCGCGCACTGTGCGAGGCCCAGCAGGAGCTCGCGTCCGCTGCCGCCAAGCCGGTTGCCGATTTCCCGGTGTTCGTCGACTACCAACCCGATGCCTACGACGCCGTCGAGCGTTTGTCCCTGGCCGATGTCCGCGACGCACTGTCGATCGTGGAGAAGGCTCCCCGCGAGGAGCGCTTGGACGACATCAAGAAGACCGTCGTAGCCGAACTCGCGGCGAACTTCGAGGGCCGCGAGAAGGAGCTGTCCGCGGCCTTCCGCTCGGTCACCAAGAAAGCCGTACGCGACCGTGTACTGCGAGACCAGGTGCGCATCGACGGACGCGGTTTGACCGACATCCGCGCATTGACCGCCGAGGTCGACATCCTGCCCCGCACCCACGGGTCGGCACTGTTCGAGCGCGGCGAGACCCAGATCCTGGGCGTGACCACTTTGAACATGCTGCGCATGGAGCAGATGCTCGACACGCTGAACCCGGACAACCGGAAGCGCTACATGCACAACTACAACTTCCCGCCGTACAGCACCGGCGAAACCGGACGCGTTGGCTCGCCCAAGCGCCGTGAGATCGGCCATGGTGCGCTCGCCGAGCGCGCACTGGTTCCGGTGCTACCCACGCGTGAGGAGTTTCCGTATGCGATCCGTCAGGTGTCAGAAGCCCTCGGTTCCAACGGATCCACGTCGATGGGTTCGGTCTGCGCATCCACCATGTCCCTACTGAACGCCGGTGTGCCGTTGAAGGCGCCGGTTGCCGGTATCGCCATGGGACTCATCTCCGGTGAGGTCGATGGTGCTACGAAGTACGTGACCCTCACCGACATCCTCGGAGCCGAGGACGCCTACGGCGATATGGACTTCAAGGTGGCTGGGACGCGTGACTTCGTCACCGCACTCCAGCTGGACACGAAGCTCGATGGCATCCCTGCCGACGTGTTGGCTGGGGCCTTGACCCAGGCTCGCGATGCTCGGATGACGATCCTCGATGTCATGACCGAGGCGATCGACTCACCCGATGAGATGGCCGCAACGGCACCGCGCGTGATCTCCATCAAGGTGCCCGTCGACAAGATCGGTGAGGTGATCGGGCCCAAGGGCAAGATCATCAACCAGATCCAAGAGGACACCGGCGCGGACATCACCATCGAGGACGACGGCACGATCTACATCGGGGCAGTCGATGGCCCGTCCGCCGAGGCGGCTCGCACCGCGATCAACAACATCGCGAACCCGACCATGCCCGAGGTGGGGGAGCGCTACCTGGGAACCGTGGTGAAGACCACCAACTTCGGTGCGTTCGTGTCGCTCGTGCCAGGGAAGGACGGACTGCTGCACATCTCCGAGATCAAGAAGCTGACCGACAAGAAGCGGATCGACACGGTCGAGGAAGTCCTCAACGTGGGCGACAAGGTTCAGGTGGAGATCAAGGAGATCGACCAGCGCGGCAAGCTTTCGCTCGCACCCGTTCTGGACGGCGAGAAGAAGGCCGACGCGGCCGAGGTCGATTCAGCAGACCAGGCCTGATCGTTGCCTGCCCGCGCCCAGACCGCAACGCTGATCAGCGGTGCCGACGGGGGAGTGGTGCGTCGCACCACTCTCCCCGGCGGCCTTCGGGTGGTCACCGAGTACGTCCCGAGCGTCCGATCGGTTGCTTTGGGTGTCTGGGTAGCGGCAGGTTCGCGCGATGAGCCACGCTCGCAGATGGGCTCTGCCCACTTTCTGGAACATCTGCTGTTCAAGGGGACCACGCACCGCGATGCGATGACGATCTCCGCCGAGATCGAATCCGTGGGCGGGGACCTCAACGCCTTCACCACCAAGGAGTACACGTGCTATCACGCACGCGTACTCGACGAACACCTGCCGTTGGCACTGGATGTGGTGTGCGACGTGGTCCTCAATGCCACCGTGCACGACCACGACATCGAGTCCGAGCGCGCGGTGATCTTGGAAGAGATCGCCATGTATGAAGACGACCCCGGCGACCTCGTCCACGATGAGTTCGCCCGCGCCATGTTCGGGGACTCCCCGCTCGGGCGCCCGATCCTGGGCACGGTCGAGACGATCACCACGTTGCCGCGAAGCGCCATCAAGAAGTTCTACCGCCAGGCCTACACCCCCGATGCGATGGTCATCTCGGTCGCCGGCAACGTCGATCATGCGTCGGTAGTGCGCGATGTGAAGAAGATCTTCGCCGGGCGATTGGATCCTGCGGCTGAGCCCTTGGCGGCGCGGTCTGGAACGGGACGACGCTCGTCGGGAGCTCCCGTTCGCATCTCCTCGCGGCCCACCGAGCAGGCACACCTCATGCTCGGTGCCCCCGGCCTGCGGCGAGGTGACGAGCGACGATTCGCCGCCTCGGTACTCAGTACCGCCCTGGGCGGGGGCATGAGTTCACGACTGTTCCAAGAAGTCCGGGAGAAGCGCGGCCTTGCCTATTCCGTATACGCCTACGCGCAATCCTTCGCCGACACCGGAGTCTTCGGCCTCTACGCGGGCTGTCTGCCCAGCAAGGCCGACACCGTGCTCGATGTGTGCTTGACCGAACTCGACGCCGTGGCCCGCGAGGGATTGTCCGCCGAGGAGTTGCTGCGCGCCAAGGGCCAGGTGAAGGGTTCCATGGTGCTCGGGCAGGAGGATCCGGCGTCGCGCATGACTCGCATCGCGCGTGCGGAGTTGCACGATGAACCCCTCGAGAGCATCGATCGTCTGCTCGAGCGGGTGGATGAGGTCGATTCGAAGGCCGTCCACGAGGTGGCGAAGGAACTGCTCACGCAGTCGTTCACCCTCGCGGCGATCGGTCCATTCGATGAGACCCACACCTTCAACGCCGTAGGCTGACGGGCGTGTCGAGCAGCGATCAGGGAACCATTCGCGTCGGTGTCCTCGGCGCTCGTGGCCGCATGGGTGCCAGCGTCGTCGATGCAGTGAATGCCACCACCGGCATGGAGGTCGTCGCGGCGCTGGATCTCGGCGACCCGCTGCCGGAGTTGGTCGAGGCGTCGTGCGACGTGATCGTGGACTTCACCACCCCCGACGCCGTGATGGGGAATCTGGAATTCGCCATCGCCCAGGGAATGCATTGCGTGGTGGGTACCACCGGATTCGACGATGCGCGATTGGCCCAGGTCCAGTCCTGGACGGATGCCCATTCGGGGGTGGGTGTTTTGATCGCACCGAACTTCAGTATCGGCGCCGTGTTGATGATGCATCTATCCGCTCTTGCGGCACCGCACTTCGAGTCGGTGGAGGTCATCGAGCTGCACCATCCGGACAAGGTCGATGCGCCCTCGGGAACTGCAGCCCACACGGCGCGTGCCATCGCCGCGGCCCGGACGGCAGCCGGTCTGGGTGAAATCCCCGATGCGACGAGTTCCTCCCTCGATGGTGCGCGGGGTGCGCGGGTCGATGGCATCCCGGTCCATTCGGTGCGGTTACGCGGCCTAGTTGCGCATCAGGAGGTCGTCTTCGGGGGGCCTGGGGAGACTTTGACCATCCGCCATGACTCCTTGGATCGCAACTGCTTCATGCCCGGTGTCGTGCTGGCCGTTCGCTCCGTTGCCCAGTTCCCCGGCCTGCACGTGGGGCTCGCCGACTATCTCGATCTGTAGGACACGGCTTCGTGAACGTCAAAGTGGTGGGTTTGTTCATCGCATTGATGGTGGTGGGAAGCGCTGCGTACGCCTTCCTGGCCATCACACGTGCGTGGGTGCTGTTCACATCGGGCGACCTCGTGCAGATCGTTCTCGGGTTGTCCATCGTGGTGATTCCGATTCTGGGTGTCTCGCTGATTGCCCGTGAGTTGTGGTTCGGCTGGACCACCCGGGTCATGGGACGACGATTGGCGGCCGAAGGTGGCCTCCCGGAGTACCACGGCGAGCTGACGGCCTCGGGCCGACCCACGAAGCAGGACGCCGATCGGGCCTTCGAGCGCTTCGCGCAGGACGTACAACTCTCACCCGATGACTGGCGTGCGTGGTTTCGGTTGGCGATCGCCTACGAGGATGCGCGGGACCGCAAGCGTGCGCGAGCTGCCATGCGTCAGGCTGGCAAGTTGTTCTCGTCAGGCAGATAGGCCGGTTGCCCGGAGGATTGCCGCTGTTGCCGCGGCGACCAACACCACCACCAGGAAGGGTGCGCGCAGTACGAGAGCGAGGATGGCCGCCGCGAGCCCGGCGATGCGTGCGTCGATCTGGAGTGCCGTGCCGGTGGAGAACGTCTGAACGCCCACCAGCGCGGCCAAAAGCGCAACGGGCAAAAGGGCCGTTAGTCGGCGAAGTCGCGGGTTCTCGAGTACTCGCGCTGGGATCACGTAGCCGATCAGCTTCAACAGGTAGGCGCCCACCGATCCGATGATCACCGCAGGCCAGATCATGATGTTTCCTCCGATCGGGCCATGAAACGCTCAGCTACGAGCGCCACGAGTGCAGCGGCGAGTACGGGTAGCCCAGGTTGCAGCAAGGGCACCAAAGCGATGGCGACTGCAGCGCTGACGATCGCCAAAGCGACCGTGGAGCGATCGCGAAGCCTCGGCCACAGCAACGCGATGAAGCCCGCCGGCACGGCGGCATCCAAGCCGAGTACGCGCGGATCATCGAGTGCTGCCGCCCCGAGCGCACCGATGAAGGTCCCCAGGTTCCACAGCACGAAGATCGCCAGGCCCGTCGTCCAGAAGGCGTGACGTGCTTGCCGGGAACCGGCGGGATACCGAATCGCCATCGCAGTGGACTCATCGATGGTGATGTGCGCCCGTCCCAGGATGCGCCACCAGGACGACCGCGATGTGTCGAGATATGGGCGCAGGCTCAAGGCGTACAGGGAGTTGCGCACACCTAGGAGCAGGGCGGTGAGAACCGCGGCGAGAACTCCACCGCCAGCGCCGAGGACACCCACGAGGGCGAACTGCGAAGCGCCGGTGAACATGCCCAGACTCAGTACTTGGGTCTGCCACAGGTCCAGGCCACTGGCCACCGAGATCGCCCCGAAGGACAAACCGTAGGCGCCGGTGGCCACGCCGATACCGATCGCGTTGATCGAGATGGCGCGAAGTGGGGTGTCGTCGTTCGCGTGCCCGTCCTTCAGTGCACACCTGCACCGGTCAGCGCGTCGACTACTTCATCGACCGCGGCCTGTGCCGTATCGACGTCGGCATCGACATCGTCTAGTCGCAGGCGACGTTCGATCACATCGGCGCTGTCACGCGCCCCTTCGTGAACGATCGCGTGGACCACATCCACGCGTGCGACCGAGGAGTGGGGCGTGATGGGCTCGAAGGCGCGATTGGGTTCGGGAAGCAGGTTCGCGAGTTCGCGAATCCGCGACGCCTCGGCCCCGTAGCGCATGACGAGGGGATCTTGGTCGAAGAATCCCGGTGCTCGTGCAGGCGCCGTCGGACTTGCGCCCACCAGGGCGATGGATGTGGTGCGGCATGCAGTGTCGGTGATGAGATCCACCGCGTCTTGCGCCATGCGACGGTAGGTCGTGAGTTTGCCGCCGGTGACGCTGATCACGCCGTGGTCATTGCGGGTCACCAGATGCTTGCGTGAGATGTCCGAGGTGGCACCCTGGATAGCAGTTCCCAACGTGACCAAGGGCCGCAGCCCGGCGAAGGCCCCGAGGACGTCGTCGTTGTTCAAGGGTTCGGCCAGCACCCGATTGACCTGTTCGATGATCCAGTTGATGTCCTCGTGGGGCGCAGTGGGTACGTCCTCGATGGAATCGACGCCCACGTCGGTGATGCCGGCCAGCACCGTGTTGTCCGGCCGTGGCAGTAGGAAGCAGTACCGCCCCGACATGCCGGGCACGGGAATGGTCAGGGCAGCAAAAGGATTGCCGACGCGTGCGGCGTCGAGCAGGACATGCGTGCCGCGTGACGGATGTACGTGGATGTTCGAATCGGTCTGCTCAGCCCAGATGCCAGTCGCGGCGATCACCGCGCGGGTCTTGATTTCGATGGTTTCCCCTGTGGCCGAGTCCCGCACCTGAACGCGATCGCCGATTGCGTGGGTGACCTCGGCGTGGGTGATGATGCGGGCGCCGTAGGCGGCGGCCGTCCGGGCGGCGGCGATCACCAACCGGGCATCGTCCACGAGTTGCCCATCCCAGGCCATGACGCCGCCACGAAGGTGGGTGGTGTCGATTCCCGGTGCGAGTGCCCGGACGCGACGTGCGGACAGAACGTGCGATGGTGGGAGCACCTGCCCGGGTGTGCGGGCGCCTACGCGCAGGAGATCCCCGGCCATGAATCCCGCTCGGATCAGGGCGGCTGAGCCGTACGTGGTTTCCGACATCACCGGAACCACCTGTGGTAGCGCCCGAACCAAGTGCGGGGCGATCGTCGTCATGAGGTGACCGCGTTCCACGGCGCTCTCCCACGCAACGTCGACGTGCCCGGTGGCCAGGTAACGCAACCCTCCGTGTACGAGTTTGCTGGACCACCTCGACGTTCCGAAGGCTAGATCGTGTCGCTCGATCAGGACGGTCGATAGGCCCCTGCTGGCCGCGTCCAGGGCAACGCCTGCGCCCGTGATACCGCCGCCGATGACCACGAGGTCCACCGGCGAACCGGAGTCGGCGAGATCGACGAGGTCCCGTCTGCACTTGTGCCAGGTCAGATCCGCTCGGGGGTCGCCGATGCGCTGGTACGCGATTCCCATGAAGCCTTCCCCGCCACTACGTAGGTGACAACGCTACCCCCCGGGCTCGGATGCGACATGGCAGGCTGCGCGACATGCAGGGCAAGGCGCAGCCAGGGCGATGGGGTGGAGCGTCGCATGACCTCGATCCGCGAACCCGGGCCTTCGCTCGTGAGCAACTCGGGGAACCGGTGAAGGTGCAGCCCCCGAGCATGCGCGAACTGCTGCCCTCGCAGTTGACCGAGGGCCAGTGCGCGGAGCTGTTCCCAGGGGTGACGGTGGGGCTGACGGATACCGAGCGTGCCCGTCACGCGCGTGGCATGTCCTACGTGGATCTCCTAGCTTGGCGCGAAACCGCGAGCCTGATGCCCGCTCCGGATGCGGTGATCTTCCCGCGCACGCACGAGCAGGCGCAGGCAGCGCTCGAGGTCTGTTCGCGAGAAGGCATCGCAGTGGTTCCCGTGGGCGGTGGGACATCGGTCACCGGAGGAATCACGGCGGAGAACACCGCACCCGGTTCAGCGCCGCGCCCTCGCGTCGTGGTGATCTCCACCGAACGACTCGACGAGGTCGTCATGGTGGACGACGTCTCGGGCATTGCACACGTGGGTGCGGGTGTGACAGGTCCGCAATTGGAAGCATCGCTGGAGGCATCCGGTTGGACCTTGGGGCACTTCCCACAGTCGTGGGAGCGGGCGAGTGTCGGCGGGTTCATCGCAGCCCGATCCTCCGGTCAGGCCTCAAGCGGCTACGGACGTATCGAGGACATGCTGCTGTCCGCTCGACTCGCCACGCCCGTAGGAACGTGGGACGTAGGTGGTTACCCAGCTGCATCGAGTGGTCCGGACCTGCGGCACGTGGTTCTCGGTAGTGAAGGCACGTTGGGTGTGATCACCTCGGCCCATCTACGGCTCTCGCGGCGTCCCAGCATCCGGGAGTACGCGGGCGTGGTCGTTCCCGGTGAGTTCTCACAAGCAGCCGGGGCACTGCGAGACTTGACCAGATCGCCGCTGCGGCCGACGGTCCTTCGAGCGTCGGACTCGTTCGAGACCGCAGCCTTGTTGTCCATGTCACTTCCCACCGGTGTGGTGGGTTGGTTGTTCTCCCGGTACCTGAGCATCCGAGGCGCACTGCCAGGATCGCTGATCATCCTCGGCTGGGAGGGGACCGATCGGGCCCAGGTGAACGCCGCACGAGCGTTCGCCCGAGACACACTGGAAGGGGCGGTGTGGCTGGGCTCGCGACCGGGAAAGTCGTGGGAACGCGGTCGTTTCCACGGTCCTTACCTGCGCGATGGGTTGATGGACGAGGGTTACTTGGTAGAGACGTTCGAAACGGTCACGACCTGGGCGAATCTCGATGCGCTTCATGCATCAGTGCGATCGGCGGCAGCGCAGGTCCTCGGTGCGAACTCCTATGTGATGGCGCATATCTCGCACACGTATGCCACAGGCGCTTCGCTGTATTTCACCGTCTTGGCCGGTGGTTGGTCCGACCCTCACACATCGTCGATGCGCTGGATGGAGGCGAAAGCGGTCATCACCGATGCGATCACTTCCGGCGGGGGTGCGCTCAGCCACCACCACGGAGTGGGGCGTGACCATCGACCGTGGCTGCCTGGTCAGGTCGGACCGATCGGGATGCAAGTCCTGCGCGGGATCAAGGCTGCGGTTGACCCCACTAGCGTCATGAACCCTGGGGCCCTGTTGTGAGTCTCGTTGCGAGAGGGCTGGCATGAGCAGACGAGAGTCCACGTTCCGGGGCTTGGCCGTCTTCGCCCTCGCGTGGCAAACCTTGTGGCTTGTGGGCGATGCCACCCTCCGTTCGATCGTCTTGTCGAACCCGGCCGAACCCGCGGTGGTGATCCTGGCACTGTCGATGGTGTCGGGTCTGGTGACCCTTCCATTCCTGTTCGGATCACTGCGCGACGAGAGGCGGGCCCGCGTCGCGCAAATCGTCGCCATGGCCTTGGTGGTGATCGCCGGTCTTGCGTTGCTGTCGAACACCTCGGCTGTTGGCGACGATGGCTGGTTCGTGGGTGCCTCGGTGCTCAATCTAGGTGCGGGTTTGGCTGGTCTGTACCTGGACAGGCGACTGGGAATTGCGCTCGTCGCCTCCATCGTTGCGGCGGAAGTGCTCGTGGTGCTCGTCGTCTACACCCGAGGTTTCGACGCTTGGCCGATTGAGGTCGATCTCGTCTATCCCTTCTACGCGCTCGCATTGGGCTTGGCTTGCGTCGCGGCGCGCCACGCCTTGATGGCCTCTGCAAGGCGACAAGACGAGGCGCAAGAACAGCTGACCCGGCAACGGACCGCACGCATGACCAACGAGTTGACCGACGCGTCGCTCACCGTTGCCGAGACGCGTCTTCACGAGACCGTGCTGAATACCTTGACGGCCATCGTCCGCGGCGGCCTTCCGGACGACGACGCAACGAGGGATCGTCTTCGTGACCGAGCCCGGGAATCTGCCGATGTGCTGCGATCGATCGCCGACGGCGCGGATGTTGCAGCTCGCTGGGTGGGCGATCTACGGGTGGACCTTGCCGGTGCGATCGTGGATCTGGAGAACAGCGGAACCGATGTGCAATTGCTCGGAGTGCTCGACTCCCAGGCGCTCGGATCAAGCATCGACTCAGGGGCATTCGCCGCTATGGGCAGCGCCGTGCGTGAGGCACTCATCAACGTCATGCGACACGCATCGGCCACCCAGGTGCACATCATGGGTGAAGTGCTGCGCGATAGACGCGGCAGCTGGTGGCGGGTTCGCATCACTGACGACGGAACGGGATTCGATGCCCGAAAGCGCGGGTACGGACTGCGGTCGGTCATCGAGGAGGGGTTGGTTGCCTATGGGGGCAGGGCCAGCATCTCCTCGCGCCCTGGCACGGTGATCACCTGCGATGTGCCCGTCGATGGCTCACCGTCTGGCAATCCCTCCTCGGCGGGTGGACCAACCCAGGCGATCGCGCTGCCGGTCGTCACTGCCTTCACGGCATTCACGCTGTACGTGATCGGCGCAACCTGGCAATACGTGTCCCTCCCGGCCGCGAACATCGGTGCGGCGGCGGTCTTCGCCATTGCAGTTGTGGCCATCGTCGTGTCGGTTCGAGACAGGGGCACACGTCCGTTGAGTGGACCGGTGGCGGTGCTGGTTCTCATTGCGGTGCCGTTGATGACACACATCGAAAGCCTCGTGGCAGCGCGCCCCAACCCAACCGGGGATTGGACTTCCGAGGCGGGCGCGGCACTGATGTTCGTCATCGTCGCCACCGGGCCAGCGTGGGTTGCGCCCTTGGCCGTTGCGTCGTGGCTGCTCGCGCAGGAGGTGCGATTGATCGAACTCACCCAGCCGGGCATGTTCGTCATCGTTGTTGCCGCCCTGTTGGGTTGGCAGCTTCGTCGCGGCGAAGCGCGAGCCCGGGGCGTGGATGTTGAGGCGGTGGAAGCGCGCACGGCATTGGCTGCTTCCCAGCAGCGATTGGCGCAGGCGAAGCGCCGTTACCAAGACGTGGACACCGCGGGACTGATCGCATTGTTGGACGCGCTTGCGGATGGTCGAGTGGATCCCACGGATCGACAGATCCGCCAGGCATGTATCCGCGAGGAGCGGATGATCCGGTCGGTTCTGCACCTGCACCCGGAATCGGTGGCCGTTCATCGGGACCTGGTGGCGCTGGCAGTAGCTGCGCGTGATGGTGACCTCGATCTGAGCATCGCCGTAGTCGAGGACATCCCAGCGGACGCGTCGTTGGCGTGCGTCGATGATGCCCTCGAGCTGCTCGTGCATGCCCGGCAGGGAAGCCACGCGCGAGTGAGCATCACCCGAGATGAGCACGGTTGCGTCTTCCGGCTCGTCCTGCAGGTGAGCAACGGTTCGTTGGCGTCGCTTCCGGACAACTGCGAGGTCCTCGATGAGGATGAGGGTTTGGTTTCCCTCGAAGAGCGGTGCGCAACCTCCCGGCAGGGGGATTCGCCTTCCCTTGTGAGTGCGGATGCGCCACGATCGGGGGATGACAGTGGCTGACGATCGGGCGGCACAACTTACCGTTGGGATCGTCGATGATCACGAACTGGTTCGGCAAGGGCTTCAGTCGCTTCTCATCGGAGGCAGCGACGGCAGCCGCCTCGCAGACATCGTCTACTGCGGTGCGGATCCGCAAGCGTGCGTGGAGCAAGGTCCCCAGGTTGCGCTCCTTGACGTCGACCTTGGTGCAGGAGCACCCAAGGTCGAGGATTCGGTGAGAATCTTCGTCGAGTCAGGGATCGCGGTGCTGTTGATCAGTGCTTTCGACGATGGTCGGGCCATCCGCGCGGGCCTGGGCGCTGGTGCTCTGGGATTCGTGCCCAAGAGGGTCTCGCTTGACGTGTTGGTCGACGCACTCATGACCGTCGCTGCCGAGGAGTTGTACCTATCGGTGGATCTGGCATCGATTCTGTCCGCTGCGGTCGAGACCCCCGACCTCAGCCCGCGAGAGTCCGACGCGCTGCGGCTGTATGCATCGGGCCTATCGATGACTGCAGTCGCCCGAAAGATGGGGATATCACCGCATACGGCCAAGGAGTACCTCGATCGGGTGCGCAGCAAGTACACCGCGGTCGGCCGCACCGCCCGCACCCGCACCGAGCTCTACGTCGCCGCCCGTACCGACGGGATCATCGACGCGTAGGCAATACGACTCGTAACGAATGCGCGCAGCTGTGTCCCCCCAGTAGGGGACCAAACCCCCTCGCTGGACCGGTCCTCACCGGTCACTATGGATGCGCCGGCGACTGCGGGGGAGTCGCCGGCAATTCCTATTCGGTTCGCCCACTCGGTTCGCCCACTCGGTTCGCCCACTCGGTTCGCCCACTCGGTTCGCCCACTCAGTTCTCCAGGCTCGTGACGAGTCGCACTTGTCGCACCGTCAGATCCTCGCCTGGATGGTCGTCAGATTGCACGGTCGATTGCACGGTCGATTGCACGGTCCGATGGGCACCGTCGGGTCCGAAGCCTGCGTCGGTGAGGACGTAGCGGCGCGCCTGGTCGATCGGTTCGATCCAGATCGATAACGAGTGCGCGCCGAGAAGGCGCGCATGGTCGGCGATGGCTGCGATGAGCCGACTTCCGTGGCCGAGCCCGCGGTGCTCGGGGTGCACCTCCCACGCGACGACCTCCATCTCTCCGGCCTCGGCATCGGGGGCCTGGGTCGGAGTCATGGCGGCGTAGCCCACTACCTGCGAGTCATCGGTTGCGACCACGAGTCGATGCCCCGGTCCGGGGGGAGCGATGACCGCCCTGGCCCACTGCATCTCGGGGTCGGTGGCTGCCAAGGCATCGAAGATCTCCTCGGGCCAGGAATAGTCGTGTCGCCAACACGCCAGTTGAATCGATGAGACGGCCGAGGCGTCTGCCGCAGTCGCATCCCGAACGAAACCCGCCCCACTGTGATCAGCCATTCCACCATTGTGTCGCGGGTAGGGTTCGGTTCGTGCCCAGTGATACGCCGCAGACCCTCACCGACGCTCAGATCGAGTTCCGCAGTGATGTAACCGTCGAACTGGTTCGGTTCAGCGCACAGGACGCAGATGTTGTGTTCGCGGCACGGGTGTCCACGGTGGGTGAAGCGAGCGTGGAGGACGTCGATGCGGACGCCGAGCGTTCAGCGGGCTTGATTCGCTACCTGATGCGCGAACGGCACGGAAGTCCATTCGAGCACAATTCGATGACCTTCTTCGTGCAGGCACCCATCTTCGTCTGGCGCGAGCACATGAGACATCGCATCGCCAGCTACAACGAAGAGTCGGGTAGATATCGCGAACTCCGCCCGATCTTCTACGTCCCAGATCGCGACCGCGCGATCGTTCAAGCAGGCAAGCCGGGTGCGTATGAATTCCATCCGGGAAACGACGAGCAATACGAACTGATCGATGAGGCCGTACGCCAGTCCTGCGAAGTCGCATACACGCAGTACAAGCGAATGCTCGATGCCGGAATCGCTCGTGAAGTGGCACGAATGGTCCTGCCGGTGAACATCTACTCATCGGCGTACGTGACCATGAATGCCCGGGCCTTGATGAATTTCCTTTCCTTGCGGCGTAAGGCCGAGGATTCGACCTATCCGAGTTATCCGCAGCGGGAGATCGAGATGGTCGCCGAACAATACGAGGAGCACTTCGCCCGATTGATGCCGATCACCCACGAGGCCTTCGTCTCCGCTGGCCGCGTCGCCCCCTGACCGGTCCTGTGGCCGTTCCAGGACTCGTCCTCGCGCTAACCTGACGTCATGTCGACCGACACACCGTCGCCGCGCTCCGCTTCGTCGCCGAGCCCGCGCCCAGCGCCCTTCGGTGCGATGTTGACCGCGATGATCACTCCCTTCACTTCAGAAGGTGCCCAGGATCTGGACGGTGCGCAAGAACTGGCTGCGTATCTCGTCGATCGGCTCGGCCACGACGGACTCGTGGTCAACGGCACCACCGGCGAATCGGCAACCAAGACCGACGCCGAAGACAGGGATCTCGTTCGAGCGGTCGTGGAGGCGGTGGGTGATCGTGCCTCGGTGGTGGCTGGGGTGGGGACCAACGACACCGCGCATTCGATCGAGAGCGCGAAGGCCGCTGCGCGGGTGGGCGCGCACGGGCTGATGGCCGTAGCGCCGTACTACAACCGTCCACCTCAGGCGGGTCTGATCGCACACTTCCACGCCATCGCCGATGCGACCGAGCTGCCGCTGCTCACCTACGACATCCCGAAGCGAACCGGTGTGGCGATCGAAACCGAGACGTTGGTGCGGATCGCCGAGCATCCACGGATCGTTGCGAACAAGGACGCCAAGGGGGACCTGGATGCAACCCAATGGGCGATGGCGCGAACCGACATCGGCTGGTACTGCGGCGACGACATCTTGAATCTCCCGATGCTGGTGCTGGGTGCGTCGGGAATGATCTCGGTGGTCGGCCACGTAGTGGGCGATCGATTGAAGGCGATGGCGATGGCCCTATGGGCGGGTGACGTTGCAGATGCTCGCGAGATCAACGCCACTTTGCTCCCCGTCTACACCGGCATCTTCCGAACCCAGGGTGTGATCCTCACCAAGGCCGCCCTTCGCATGCAGGGGTTGCCTGCGGGGCCGGTTCGATTGCCGCTCGTCGACGCTACTGCCGATCAAGAAGCCCAGCTGCGTCTCGACCTTGCGGGTGTGCGCGGCTTCGGTGGCGTGAACTAGTGCACCACGAGGACATACCTGCAGCTCCTGCCCTCGCTCCTGGCGTGGTGCGCATCCTTCCCGTCGGCGGCTTGGGCGAGATCGGGCGGAACATGGCCGTCTTCGAACTCGATCGCGAATTGCTCATCGTGGACTGCGGCGTGCTTTTCCCCGAGGAGTCCCAACCCGGTGTCGATTTGATCCTGCCGGACTTCACCCCCGTTGCCGATCGCCTCGAGGACATCTCGGCGATCGTGCTCACCCACGGTCACGAAGACCACATCGGCGCCGTCCCGTACCTGTTGCGTTTGCGCCCCGAAATCCCGGTCTACGGCAGCAAACTCACCCTGGCGTTCCTGCGTGCCAAACTCACCGAACACCGGATTGCCGGGGATCTGCGTGAGGTCGCCGACAGCGAGAAGGTCACCATCGGCCCCTTCGGGCTGGAGTTCCTAGCGGTCAATCACTCGATTCCCGACGCAATGGCGGTGGCGATTCGTACGAAGGCCGGAACCATCCTGCACACCGGCGACTTCAAGGTCGACCAGTTGCCCCTCGATGGTCGGGTCACCGACTTGAACGGCTTCGCCCGGTTGGGCGACGAGGGCGTGGACGTCTTGATGGTCGATTCCACGAACGCAGAGGTCCCCGGCTTCATCCCCAGCGAGCGCGACATCATGCCGGTGCTCGACAGCGTGTTCGCCAAGGCCCGAGGGCGAGTGATCGTCGCATCATTCGCTTCGCATGTGCACCGCATCCAGCAAATCATCAACATGGCGGTCGCTCACCGTCGCAAGGTTGCTTTCGTGGGTCGGTCGATGGTCCGCAACATGCACATTGCCCGTGATCTCGGCTATCTGTCCATCCCCGAAGGGACGTTGGTCTCGGCGGACGATCTCGGCGGGTTGCCCGACGACAAAGCCGTGCTGATCTGCACGGGTTCACAAGGTGAACCGATGGCCGTGCTGTCGCGAATCGCGAACCGCGATCACGCGATCTCGGTGGGCCCCTCGGACACCGTCGTGCTGGCGTCGTCGTTGATCCCGGGAAATGAGACCGCGGTCAATCGAGTCATCAACGGTCTGACTCGACTCGGCGCCGTCGTGGTGCACAAGGGAAATGCCCTGGTCCACGTGTCCGGTCACGCGTCGGCGGGAGAGTTGCGCTTCGTCTACAACATCGTCAAACCCAAGTACGTACTGCCCGTGCACGGTGAGTGGCGGCACCTGGTGGCGAATGCGAAAGTGGCCGAGAGTGTGGGCATCGATCCCAAGCGCATCTTGCTCATCGACGATGGTGTGTCCGTCGATCTCGACGACCACCGCGCGGTGGTCAGCGGCTACACGCCCGTGGGTTTCGTGTACGTCGACGGATCGAGTGTGGGCGACTTGACCGAGGCGTCGTTGAAGGATCGCCGGGTGCTGGGGGAAGAGGGGTTCATCTCGATCGTGGCGGTGGTGGACACCGTGGCCGGCACCGTGGTCGCGGGCCCGGAGATCCACGAGCGCGGATTCGGCGAGGAGGTGCTCGCCGAGGGGATCGACGAGGTCACCGCGGCGGTTCGCACGGTGCTCGAGCAGGCTCTTGCCGACGGCATCGAGGACGTCCACGACCTCCAGCAGCGGATGCGCCGGGTAGTGGGCAAATGGGTCAACGCCACCCACCGTCGTCGGCCGATGATCGTGCCCGTCGTGGTTGAGGCCTGAGACTCCCGGCCAGCTCCTTGCGAACGCCGAAACGGGTATGGGTGTTGCGCGTGTGACTGCTGTGTTTTGAGGGATTTGCCCGGTAACCTGCCCCGCATGGCGTCTCGTACGTCCGCTTCCCCACGTACGTCCCGTGCGCGCTCGGCAAG
>CAZQRR010000024.1:0-16522 GCA_964595675.1 uncultured Rubrivirga sp.
TCCACCACCGGCTTGATCACACCCGCCTCGATCCACGGCCACACGTGCTTTTCCACTTCGCGGCAGATGGTGGCCTTCTCGCTGTCAGGGCGCCCGCGCAGGCTCGTGGCGAAGACACCGACGTTCTTGCGCAACATCGCGGAGATGTCGATTTCGCCCTTAACGCCGCCCTGCATACCGATGGTGACCTGGCGACCGTTGCGCGCGAGGGCGTCGATGTTGCGCATCAAGTACTTCGCACCCATGTTGTCGAGGATCGCGTCCGCCCCGCGCCCGGCAGTCTCGTCCTTGATCGCTTCTACGAAGTCCTGCTCGTTGTAGTTGATGAGAATGTCGGCGCCGAGTGCTGCACAGGCATCGAGCTTGCGTTGGCTACCTGCGGTCACGGCCACCTGCGCGCCGAGTGCGCGTGCGATCTGGATCGCCATCGTGCCGATGCCCGAACCCCCGCCGTGGATGAGCAGCATCTCGCCTTCGCGCAGATGCGCGACGTGCACGAGGTTGCTCCACACAGTGCAGGCCACCTCGGGCAGCGCACCGGCGGTGACGATGTCCACGCCCTCGGGCACGCTCATCACCTGACCGATGGGTACGGAGACCTTCGTGGCGTAGCCGCCGCCGGCGAGCAGTGCGGTGACGCGCTCGCCGATCCGATCGAGGGTGAGCGCAGCACCAACCGAGGAGATCATCCCCGAGCATTCGAGGCCGAGGATGTCGCTGGTACCGGGTGGCGGTGGATAGTTGCCCTCGCGCTGGAGGATGTCCGCGCGATTGACCGCACTCGCCGCGACCTCGATCACCACTTCATTGGGAGCGGGGGTCGGATCGGCCACCCTTTCCCACTGCAGGGTGTCCGGACCTCCGGGCTTGGTTTGGGTGATGGCGAACATCGGTCCTCCTTGTGGTCGGGCCGTTAATGATTATGTGGCTTGATTCAGGTGATTGATCGAGTTGATTACTCGTGATCGTGGCTGTTTTGGATGACCACGAGTCGATCGCCTTGTTCGAGTTGGCGGATCGCGTCGGTGTCGAATCGGTGGGACACGCCATTGCGGATCACCGCGAGGACGAGTTGACCGCGTGCGTCCAGTTGCGAAGGGGCAAGACCGAGTTCCTCGCGGGTGATCTCACGTTCGATCACCTCCAGGCCACGGGTGGAGTCGAGAAGATCTTCCATGATCTCGCCTGCGGTGTTACTGATGACCGAAAGTCCCATGAGGCGTCCGGCGGACTCCGCGGTGGGAATGACGTTGTTGGCGCCGGATTGGCGCAGGATGTCCGCGTTCTGCGATTCGCGAACTGCTGCGACGATCGTGCAACTCGGACGCGCGAGTCTGCGTGCGGTGAGAGTGACCAGTACCGAGGTGTCATCCTCATCGGTCGCCACGATCACCCGACCGGCCTTCTCGACGGCCGCATCCTTGAGGACCTCCTCACTTCGACCGTCGCCCACGATCGCCACCAGGCCATCGCGCGTAGCCAAGTCGACCGAATCGCGATCGGGAGACACCACGATGATCGTGTTGCCGTCGTAACCGGCGTCCTTCAATGAGCGAGCAGCCGAGCGTCCCTTGACGCCGTAGCCGACGACGATTGTGTGGTTCTCCACGTGCTTCCTCCAATTACGAGTCCGCCACTCTTGCCGAGTCTTACGAGTGAGCACTTCGATGGTCGTACCGATCAGCACAATCAGGAAAATGAAGCGCAGCGGAGTGATGACCAGAACGTTCGCGAGCCGAGCTGACTGGCAGACGGGAGCGATATCGCCATAGCCGGTTGTGGACAAGCTGACGGTTGCGTAATAGAACGCATCGATCATCGTGATATCGCCGAGTACGCCATTGTCTTCGTAACAGTCGCGCTCGAAGTAGACAAGCAGTGCTGCGATGACTAGTGCTCCAACAGCAACCGAGAGGCGAATCAGGATGTTTGCAACGGGGCCGTACTTACGACCGCCGAATAGGAGCAGGCGACGGCCCGCCTCGGTGAATCCCGACTCTTGATCGGACTGCGAATTCTCTGACCCTTTAGCCACGTGCGATGCCCCGAACCGCGTGATTCACGATGGTCACTCCCACGCTCGCTCCAGCACCCGGTTAAGTCTGCGCCTTCACTCGACGCGGTGCACACAGGAATCTACTCCTGAGGGTGTAGTGCGCGCGGGGCTGGTGGATAGGGCGTGTCCGAGTGCGATGACCGCGCGTGATGACCGCGTGTGACGTCCGCGCGTGATGTCAGCGTGTTGCCGGGCGCCCTCGGTGGTCGAGAAGGTCGACCGCATCGCCTGCGTTCCCGCTATCGGGGGAAATGATGGCAATCGCATCGGCGATGGCCCAGCCACGAAGATCCGCAGGGCCGTCTGCCGGTAGTGGATGCGCTTGGGGGAGTTGATTCGCCGTGGCTGGTGCTTGGAGTTGTACTGGGCACAGCACGGTGTCGTCGTCGTACTCCGGCGCGGGTGCTGATGTTGACAGCGTCGCACGCGCAGGCACCGCACTCGACTGAGCACGCTGCGTATCGATCAAGTCACCACGTAACCCTGCGATCACCGGAGCACCGAGGGTCAGCAGTCCGGCGAGAGCGGCGATCGGGTGGCCGGGCAGACCGAGCAGCAAACGTCCATCGGGAAGGCGAACCAACAGTGTCTGCGCACCAGGTGTTACCGCGATGCCATCGACCAGCCAATGCGCGCCAAGATCGCGGAGCGCTTCGCGCAGGACGTTGTCACCGCTTGGTGACGTGGAGCCGGTTGTGATGAGCAAGTCCACGTTCGCGTCATCGATCTCTTGCATCAAGAGCTCGCGTGTCTCCGGTGCACGCACGGGTGGATTCGCGCGCGCGCCGAGAGATCCAATCAACGCCGGGATCGTCCAGCCGAGCGCATCGCGCACGCGTCCATCGCGCGAAGGCCCACTGGTCAACAGGCTCGAACCGAGTACGAGTGTTCCGACTACCGGTGGGGCGATCACTTCGAGGGAGTCCGCCCCCGCCGCTGCGGCGAGCGCGAGAGTTGCGGCGGTGACCTGGGTGTGGGCGGGAACCAACTCGGTGCCTGCGGTGCGGATGGTTCCCTGGCGCACGATGCCCTCGCCGAAATCCGGGCGCGCCGTTGCCTCGGGCAGGTCGGTGAGGGGATCGCGGGCAGTGACGGTTTCGCGGATGGTCTCGTGGCTGGATGCGTGGGCGATGGGACTGTCGTCAGGGCGGATCGTCACCACGCCACGATCGATGCGCAGGACGGCGTCGGTGTGGCCGGGGAGGATCTGTTTGCTGCGCACGCGCATCGCGGTGTGCGGCGACAGCGCGACATCGTGCGCGAGGTCGACGATCGTCCACGGACCTTCACCGCAGACCGCATAACCGTCGTGCGCCGCCGCGTCGGCGAAGGGTTCGTCGTACGGGCTGGTGAGTGCTCGGGCGAGCACACTGCCGTGGGCTTCATCGAGTCGTGCGGCAACGGTGCGCAATGGCTTTGCGGCTGTACGAGCCACATACCTGGCTTGCGTCCACTGCAGCAGACCATCGAGGCCGAGGGCACCTTCAGCCGGTGCGTTGGCGGTGATGGCGTCGTCGTGGTCCACGTGCTCATGCTGACAGGTGTTTCGTGCAGGAGCGGTGGAACACGCATGGTGGAGACGTATGCACATCTACAGTGAGTGGGTGCCTGCGACCAGCGGTTCGAGTTGCGCCGATTTGGTGGTGATCGGTGGCGGTGTGATCGGGCTCGCACTCGCCGATGCCTGGTTGTCGCGAAACCCCGGCAACAGCGTTGTCGTCTACGACAAAGAGGAGCAGCTGGCGGCGCACGCGTCCGGGCGAAACAGCGGAGTGCTGCATGCCGGCTTCTACTACGCACCTGATTCGTTGAAGGCGCAGCTCACGCGCGACGGCAACCGGATGCTCAAGGAGTTCTGTCGCGAACGGGGAGTCCCGGTGCGCGAGACCGGCAAAGTGGTGGTCGCCACCAGCGAGGAGCAGCTGCCGGCGTTGATGACGCTGCTCGAACGTGGCCGGATGAACGGCGTGGAACTCGAATTGATCGATGAAGCGGGCTTGGCGGAACTCGAACCGCTCGCTCGAACGGTGGACAAGGCGTTGTGGTCGCCGAATACCGCCGTTGCAAGTCCGGCTGGGGTGGTCGCGGCGCTCGCCGATCGGGTCCGCGAACGTGGCGGTCGAGTGGTGCTCGGTAGCGCAGTGACCGGTGCAGGTCCTGGCTGGGTGATGAGCATGCGCGAAGGGCGAGTTGCCGCAGGTCACATCATCAACGCTGCAGGGTTGTATGCCGACACCGTCGCGCAATGGTTCGGCTTCGGTCAGGACTATCGGATGCTGCCATTCAAGGGCTTGTACTGGTACGGCAACTGGACGCCCGGCCGCTTGCAGCGACAGGTGTATCCCGTGCCAGATCCACGCAACCCGTTCCTGGGTGTGCACGTGACCGTGACCGTCGATGGCCGGGCCAAGATCGGCCCGACCGCGATCCCTGCTTTGTGGCGGGAGGACTACGGCGGGGTAAGCGGTCTGCGTGGCAACGAACTATGGGACGTAGTGCGCAGCTACCCCCGTTTCCTGACCAGCAAACACCACGACGTTCCCGGGTTGCTCCGTGCTGAGTTGCCCAAGTACTCGCGGCCGTACCTGGTGAAGCAGGCAGCGGCCTTAGTGCCATCGGTGCGTTCTGCGGACTTCACCGAACGCGGTAAGCCGGGAGTGCGGGCGCAGTTGCTGCACGTACCGAGCGGCAAACTCGAGATGGACTTCGTGGTGGAGGGTGATCAGTACTCGACCCACATGCTCAACGCAGTCTCGCCGGCGTGGACGAGTTCGCTTGCCGTCGCGGACTACGTGGTCGAACGGATCGCGTCGATCTAAGCGATTGCAGGCGTTCGCACTTCGTTCAGCGGTGGCCGGGAGTGGGGCATCGTTAGCCCGACGCGACTCAGTGCCGTCCGAAGGACCTGCCGTGCCGGCTCCTTGAGATCGCTGTCTGGACGGTTCCTGTGAACGCGAGCCGGCAGTACCACTTGTGCGATCGAGTCGGCTCCGTGGGCTCTTGCAACATCGATCAGTAGTCCGATCTCCACGCCGTAGTCGATTTCGAAGGCAAGCGCTTCGGCCACTTCCCGACGGATGGCGTATTCCCCCGCGAGCGGTTGCTTGATGTGGGACAGATGTGGATGGAATTTCCGCAGCACGGGCTTGGCAATGGATTCGGTGATGCGACCTCCACCTGTGGGTTCACCGTGAAGGGTGCGTGGGTAGTCCGGACGAACCATCGTTACGGCGTCGTTGGCCTGGAGGGGCGCGAGCAGATTCGTCAGGTAGTCGTCCGTGTAGGAGCGCAAGTCGGCATCGAGCCAGGCGATTACGTCCCCGTGGGAGGCGTACACCGATCGCCACAGAACGTCGCCCTTGCCGAGGGCGGGTCCGAACTCGGGAAGGACGTCGTCGGCGGAAATCACCGTGGCCCCGGCTTCGTGGGCGATCGATGCGGTGCCATCCTGCGAGTCGTGATCCATCACGATCACTTCCGGAGCGGACGAATGGGAGGCGACGGCCTCAACCAAGGGCCCGATGGTGGAGCACTCGTTGCGAGCGGGAATGCACACGCTCACGGATAGCCGGCCCGCGGATGGGCTGCTCGCGATGCGAAGGTTCATATCCCTACCCAGCGTACGGAGGTGACCACCGGGGTGTGACGGGACCACCACTCGAGGTGGGACGAGCGGCAGTTGGAGCTCGGAAATTTGGCAGTTCGGGGGGTGAAATGTGGCAGTTCGGGTTTGTCGCAGGTGTGTCACAGGTAGGGTTGAGGGCGTTGTGAGTCGGGGTAGCGAGGCCTCCGGCGGGATTCGAGGGGTTGACCGGTAGCGATGATCCGCACCGTCATGGTCGTGGAGGACGACGACGCCATCCGAATGGTCCTGCGGACCAACCTCGAGGACGAGGGCTACCGGGTGCTGGAGGCAACCACGGCCGAACAAGGCCTGGTGATCGTCCAGGACGAGGACCCCGATGTAGTGCTCGTGGATCTGCGGCTGCCGGGTATCCACGGCCTGGACCTGGTGCGCAGCTTGCGGGCTACCAGCCAGGTGCCGATCATCATCGTGACCGCACAGACCGACAGCCATGACGTGGTGGCGGGTCTGGAGGCCGGTGCCGACGATTACGTCACCAAGCCGTTCGTCGCCAAGGAACTCATGGCTCGCATTCGCACCCAGCTTCGCCGATCGGCCCAGCCGGAGGAGTCCGAGGACGAACTCGTGTGCGGCCCGATCGAGCTGCATCCGGACACTGCCGAAGTGATGCGCAATGGTGAACCTGTTCCGGTGTCGCGTATCGAGTTCTTCGTACTTGCCGAGTTGATCGGCGCGAAGGGGCGAGTGCTGAGTCGTGATCATCTACTGCGCAAGGTGTGGGGTTACGGGAACGCAGGCGACGGTCGCGTGGTCGACAACCTCATCTACCGGCTGCGCAACAAGATCGAAGATGATCCAGCTAACCCCGAACTGCTGCTCACGGTGCGCGGTTTCGGGTATCGCATGAAGGCCTGACATGCGCCTGGGCTTGCGAACCCGAGTGGCCATCGCCTTCGGGGTGCTCTCTCTCGTCATCGCGGCCGCCGTGTCAAGTGCCACCTATCTATTCGCCAGCTACTACCTGTTGAATCAGCGCGAGGACTCCGCCCTGACTCGAGCGTTGCTCGATTCGCGAGCGGTGGCTGCGTCGTTGTCGGCAGGAACGGCACCCACGCAGGCGCTGGAGCAGATCCCCACGATCGGCAGTTCGCAGGCGCTCGTGCGGGTCGCAGGCACCTGGTACACCTCGGGGGTCACGGTGCCTCCCGATGCACTGCCGGTGGGACTGCTGGAGACGGCGGCCAGCGCCGGTGGCGCCCAGCAACGAGCGGAGATCAGTGGGGATCCGTATTTCGTGGTGGCGGTGCAGTTGACCGATGCGATGTACGTCGAAGTCTTCTCCCTGTCGGATCTGGACAACACGTTGACCATCGGAGCGTGGCTGTTGGCAGGCCAGACCATCGTCGCGGGCGTTCTGGGTGGGTTGATCGGTCGGTACACCGTGGGACAGGTTCTTAGACCCGTGCTCCGCTTGGGTGCTGGCACCCGCCGAATCGCATCCGGCGACCTGGGGACACGCATCGATGAAACTGGCGACCGGGACCTTGATCCGATCGCTGCGTCCTTCAACGAGATGGCCGAAGCAGTGCAATCGCGGATCCAACGTGAGCGAAGATTCAGCGCGAACGTGAGCCATGAACTGCGCTCGCCTTTGACAACCGTGGTGGGCACTGCGGATCTGCTTGACCGTCGCCGTGAAGAGCTCCCTGAACGCGAAGCTAGGTTGATCGCAGTCCTGGTGGAACAAGTGCATCGGATGTCTCAGATGCTGCTGGATCTGCTGGAGATCTCTCGCATCGGCGGCGATGATCCGATCCAGGTTGAGACCGTGGATGTTTCCTTGCTGTGTTTGGACGTGGTTCGAATGCGCAATCTCCCGGACGAGTTGGTTCACGGAGACTCCCCCGTGATCCGCACCGATGGTCGGCGCTTCGAACGCATAGTGGGCAACTTGGTGGAGAACGCCCAGCGCCACGGTGGTGGTGTGGAGAGCATCCGGGTGGAAAGAAGAGCTGACACCGTCCGTATCTACGTCGAGGATCGCGGGCCCGGAATCGACCCCTCGCAGTTGGAGAAACTGTTCGAACCGTTCACTCGCGGCGAGGATGCCCATCACACCTCCGGAGCAGGTCTTGGTCTGGCCATCGCCCGTGAGCAGGCGAACTTGTTGAATGCGGAGTTGATCGTGGAGAACCGGGAGAGCGGTGGTGCCCGGTTCATCGTGGAGATCCCGATCAGCCGAGACGACGACGGGAACGGGCCATGACGGCCCGAGGCTTGGTCCTGGGGCGCCTGTCCACGCTCGCTGTCGTGGCGGTGCTAGCCGCCGGCTGCGGTGTGCCGCTGGAGGATTCGGCGCAGCCGCTTCCGCCGGAAGTGATCCCACCTCCGATCTCCTCGCCGACGATGACTCCGTCGGCTTCGCCCACGCCGACCTCGAGTCCGACTTCCAATCCCACGTCGATTCCCACTCCGACCCCCACGGGCGCAGTCGAGATAGTCGATCTCTACTTCATCCGTGAGGACGGGCTCGTCCCGCTAGTGAGCGAGCTGCCCTTGCCGGTCACGCCGCAGGCCGTGCTCGATGGGTTGACGGCCGGACCGCCCGCCGAGACCGGGCTGCGCAGCGTGGTGGTCGACCCACTGACGGGCACCGCCTTGGTGAGCGAATTCGTTCCCACCGCAGCCGTGGCCCTGCCCACCGCCGATGCCACGATCGCGTTGGCTTCGGCCTTTTCGTCACTCCCCTCGACTGAGCAGGTGCTGCTACTCGGTCAGGTGGTGCTCAGTTTGTCCTCGGCCGGTTCCAGCACGGTCTCGGTCGTGGACGAGGCCGGGTCCCCACTCGCAGTGCCGTTGCCCGATGGACGGCTGCTCGACAGGCCTGCGACGGCACTGGACTACGCCTCGCTGATCCGCCCGCTGTAGTTGGAGAATCGCGACCTCAACGACAACTCGAGGGTGTCCCAGGAATGTCCCACGCGTGTCGCGTGTCGCCTGTGATCTGGGTCATACATGACCAGAAAGCCCGCCCGATAATCGGTCGTTACCATTCCGTGATTCGACGGATCGCGCTTAGCGTCCCCGTTCATGACCTCGGAAACGAACGCGTCTTCGTCCGTGCGTACTTCCCTGCGCACCGGCCGGAAAGCTGACCCTTCCCGCCGGCCCGCGGAGTCGCTGGGCCTGTCGGGCCTGGCGGTGGCCTTGGCAGCTGTGATGGTCGGTGCGTTGGCAACCGCCGCACCCTCCTCGGCCACGGCAGCGACCTCCGTAATCGCGACCGCCGATCGGTTGGCGGGCTCGGCGGTCGGCCTGCACGCTCGGGTTCGCGCCGAGGATGCGCTGGCAATGACTGCTCGCACCGTGGCGCTGGTGGAAGCCCAGCAGGTGACCGAAGTCGCATCGATGCGTGCCGAGATCCTGCGTGTTGCGCGCGACAAGATCGGTACCCCCTATCGGGCTGGAGCCGCAGGTCCGAACGCCTTCGACTGCGGCGGATTCACCCAATTCGTCTTCCGTCGCGCGCTGGGCCTTGAGATCGGACGTTCGTCGGTGAACCAGTACCAGAACGTCGAGCGCATCCCGAAGAGAGAAGCCCGGCCCGGCGATCTGGTCTTCTTCTTCGAAAATGGAGCGCGACACGTTGGCATCTACATCGGCGACGGGAAGATGATCGACGCTCCCCAGACCGGCCAGAGCGTGAAGATCAATCCCATCGCCGGTTCGTGGTGGGGCCGCAGCTACACCGGTATGGGCCGAGTGCTCCCTGCCTAGTCGAAGCCGGGCGTCCCCTTCTCGATCGGCTCATTTCGCTTGAGGCCTGCCGGTTCCGCCGTTACGGTCAGGACTCATCGCCGAATGAAGGAGGCAGTCGTGGACGACACCGTCCGTCAGCACAAGTTCGTTCTCTCGGAAGACCAGATGCCGACGGTCTGGTACAACATCATGGCTGACCTCCCCACACCGCCTCCGCCGCCTCTGCACCCCGGCCGACTCGATCCCGTGGGCCCGGATGATCTTGCACCTTTGTTCCCAATGGAACTGATCATGCAAGAGGTGTCTACCGAGAGGTACATCGATATCCCCGGTGGGGTCCTCGATGTCTACCGGCAATGGCGACCATCGCCGCTGTTCCGTGCGCATCGACTCGAGCAGGCTCTCGGAACACCAGCGCGCATCTACTACAAGTACGAGGGAGTTTCGCCGGCTGGTTCGCACAAGCCCAACACGTCCGTTCCGCAGGCGTACTACAACAAGAAGGAAGGCACCACGCGCCTGACCACCGAGACCGGCGCCGGGCAGTGGGGAACCGCCCTCGCTTTCGCTTGCGCTCTGTACGACATGGAGTGCGAGGTGTGGCAGGTCGGTGCTTCTTACGACGCCAAGCCGTACCGACGTTTGATGATCGAGACGTTCGGCGCTCAGATCCACCGTTCGCCCTCGCAACTCACCGCGGTGGGTCGCCAATTGGCAGCGGATCCGAAGAACCACAGCGGATCGCTCGGCATCGCTATCTCCGAGGCGGTCGAAGTTGCCGCGATGGACCCCAACACCCGCTATGCGCTCGGCTCAGTGCTGAACCACGTGCTGTTGCACCAGACGGTTATCGGCCAGGAGGCGATCCTGCAAATGGAGATGGCCGGCGATACGCCCACGCTGATCGTTGGCTGCACCGGTGGCGGTTCGAACTTCGCGGGGCTGTCCTTCCCCTTCATCAAGGAGAAACTCGATGGGAAGATCAACCCGCGCATTCTCGCTGCAGAGCCAGCATCCTGCCCATCGCTGACTCGGGGTGTTTATGCGTACGACTACGGCGACACCGCGGGAATGACCCCCCTCATGAAGATGCACACCCTCGGCCACGATTTCATTCCCGATCCCATTCACGCCGGTGGCTTGCGCTACCACGGCATGGCGCCACTCATCTCCCATATGTATGAAGAGGGGTTGATGGACGCCGAATCGGTGCCGCAGACCGAGTGCTTCGCTGCGGCGGTGCAATTCGCACGCACTGAAGGCATTGTCCCAGCACCCGAGCCGACCCATGCGATCGCGATCGCCATTCGCGAGGCTCTCAAGGCGAAGGAGACTGGAGAGGAGACGGTGATTCTCACGGCGCTGTGCGGTCACGGCCACTTCGATCTCGCCGCCTACGAGAACTACCTCGCCGGTGCAATGGTGGACGAGGAAGTGTCCGATGAGCGATTCGCCGCTGCGCTTGCGACGCTTCCGGAGGTCCAGCAGGCCTAGGAGCCGCCCTTGCGGCCCGTAGGGTTAGGGCCGTGAGTGAGTCGGACCCGGGCGCGAAGCCGAGCGCGGATCCGAGCGCGGATCCGAGTGGAACGTCGCGGTCGGCCCTTGCCAAGGGGCTAGTGCTCGTCGGAGCAGCCACGCTGGTCGGCAACGGCGCGGCCTACCTGCTCAGCATGGTGTCCGCCCGCATCCTCAACAAGGCGGACTTCGGTGCCCTCGGCGCGCTGCTGGGTCTTCTGGTGATCTTGGCGACGCTGGGAATCTCCACCCAAGCGCTCGCTGCGCGTCGTGTCGCAACCGCGGGACCTGACCGTGCCAGCGTGGAAGAGCAGATCATCCGGTTGTCGATCTTCTTGGGGTTCGCCGTCATCGTCGGCGGCCTTGCGTTCGCCTGGCCCATCGGAATGATCTTCACGATTCCGGTCGTCGCCGTCGCAACCGGAATCGGATCCCTGGGATTCGTGATCGTGGGCTCGGCGGCGATGGGCATCGCCCAGGGGCGCGAAGAGCACACCCGGTTATCGCTCGCGTTCATCGCCAATGGTGGAAGTCGTGCCGTGGGCGGCATCATCGGCGTGGTCGTGCTGGCCAGCGTCACGGGTGTGGGCATCGGACTATTCATCGGTTGCGCAGTAGGTGCGATCATCGCCTACCTACTGGTGCGCCGCCCGGACTGGAAACCCTTCGGGACGAAGGTGGGTGCAGGCATAGGCCTGGAACTCGGACACGTCGTGCACGCCCTCATGGTGCTGTTCACGTTGACGAACGTCGACATCCTGCTGGCACGTTTCTTCCTCACCGAGGATCAGTCAGGTCAGTACGCCGTGGGTGTGCTGCTGGCGAAGATCGCCTTCTTCCTGCCCAATGCGATCGTGATCGTGCTCTTCCCGAAGATGTCGGCTGAGGAGTCACGGCGCACCGTCTACATCGCGACCGGCCTGACCGCCGTCGTTGGAATGTTCATCACTGCGGGGGCGTTCTTCCTCGGTGATCTAGTGGTGCGCATCCTGGGAGGTGCGCAGTACGTATCCATGGGCGATGTGATCTGGCTGTTCGCCCTCGAAGGTTCGGCCTTCGCGCTGGTGCAAGTGCTGTTGTACGCGCGGTTGGCCGCCCAAGATCGTCGGGCGGTCTTCGCCGTCTGGATCGCTCTGCTGACGCTGGTCATCGTCGTGGCGACGTGGCGCAATGATTCGGTGACCGACATCGTCACGACCGTGGTTGCGGTGTCCCTGGCACTCACCGTGGTCGGCCTGTTCCTGGATCGCCGCAATGGAACGAACTTCACGGTGCCCATCGAAGCTGCCGAGTAGCGCACGGGAAGGAGGCGACATGATCAACATGTCCCTGGCCACAGCCATCCACCACGCCAAGTCTGGAACCAGTCCCCACGATCACGCTGGCCATATTCGGCAGATCGAAACCATGCACGATCTCTTCGCTGGACGCTATGACTCCGTCACCACTGTCGGTGAGACCTTCGATGGGGCGATCCTCGGCTTGGGGGTGGCCGAAGGTGTAGATGGCGAAATCGTCCACGTCGATGGCACGACGTGGCGTATCCCCGCGAACGGAACTCCGCACGTTGCCCCGGCTGACTTGGGAATGCCTTTCGCGGTTGCCGCATTCGGCGGAACTCCGGTTACTCGCGAAGTGCCCGATGGATCGTCCTTCGCGGAGATCGCCGCACTCGTGGATGCGGTGCTGGCCGCCGAGTCGCTGCACCACGACTATCTCGTCGCAGCCATCAAGTTGGTGGGGGACTTCTCGCACGTCTTGTTACGCAGTGAGCACGGGCAAACCCCGCCGTATCAACCACTGGGTAGCCCAGGTTCGGTGACCGGGGAGGTGCGATTCGAATTCTCTCCATGGAGGGGAACGCTCGCAGGATTTCGATTCCCCGATGTTGCCGATGACATCGTCATCCCCGGATTACACCTGCACGGAATCTCTCGCGATCACGCCAGCGGCGGCCACTGCCACGACTTCACGGTTGAACGCGCACGCCTGTTCGTGTGGGTGGACGATGTTGAAGTTGAAGTTCCCGGACTCCCGTTGGCGGCGTGATCTGAACGAAACACGATCGCTTTAGGGTTCGCGTTTGGTGTCCAACCGGGCGGTGCACAGGGAAGGGGCAAGGATGAGCAGTCCATTGACGTCCCCACTTTCTCCAGCAGCATCGGACCCCTACGACGAAATGGTCGAGGGCCAGATACCCAGGCCCTCACACCGCGCCCTTCATGAGATCTTGACCAACCTGGGGCCGACGGACCTCAACGAGCGAGCCCGCCAGCGTGATGCCTACTTGGACCGGCACGGCATCACGTTCTCCCTCGCTGGCCGGGAGAGACCCCTGCCACTGGACCTAGTTCCCCGACTCATCACTACTGATGAGTGGGCAGTTATCGAGGCTGGAATAGTCCAACGCATCCGAGCGCTTGAGGCGTTCTTGGCCGACGTCTACTCCGAGGGCGCCATCATGCGCGAGGGCATCGTTCCCCGGGCTCTGGTGACGAGTTCAACACACTTCCACCGACAGGCGTGGGGCATCGAACCGGTCAACGGCGTGCGGATTCACGTTTCAGGTAGTGACTTGATTCGCGATGAGAACGGCCAATTCCGAGTCCTCGAGGACAACCTGCGAAATCCGTCCGGTGTTTCGTATGTCCTGGAGAATCGGCGAACCCTGGCGCACGTGCTGCCGGAAATCTTCGTCAAGCATCGAGTCAAGTCCGTCAATGAGTACCCAGAAAGACTCCTGGAAGCTCTACGTGCTGCTGCACCTGCTCACGTCGATGAGCCAACGGTCGTGGTCCTCACACCTGGCGTCCACAACTCTGCCCATTACGAACACGCGTTCCTCGCCCGAAGGATGGGCGTCGAACTGGTCGAAGGGCGAGACCTGTATTGCCGTGATCAAGCAGTGTGGATGCGCACCACAGCTGGCCCTCGGCCGGTTCACGTCATCTATCGGCGTATCGACGACGACTTTCTCGATCCGTTGCATATGCGTCCGGACAGCGTCCTCGGCGTTCCAGGCCTACTGAATGTGGCTCGAGCGCAGCGGGTATCGATAGCCAACGGAATAGGCAATGGAGTCGCAGACGACAAGGCGGTCTATCCATACGTTCCGGATTTCATCCGCTACTACCTCGGTCAGGAACCGATTTTGAACAACGTCGATACCTTCGATCTTTCGCACCCGGATCAGCGTGCGCACGTATTCGAGCGTATGGATCGAATGGTGATCAAGCCATCGGATGCTTCTGGCGGATATGGGTTGGTCATGGGACCGGATGCCAGCGAAGAGCAACTTGAAGCGGTACGACGGGATATCGAAGCCGATCCGCGTGGATGGATCGCGCAACCCGTCGTCAATTTCTCCACATGCCCCACGGTCGTTGACGATGGTGCAGTCGAGCCACGACATGTCGACTTACGACCATTCGCAGTCAATGACGGCGAGAACATCTACGTCCTCCCGGGAGGATTGAGTCGCGTGGCTCTGCCGCGTGGCAGTTTGGTAGTCAACTCCTCTCAAGGAGGAGGGTCCAAAGACACGTGGGTGCTTGACGAACACGGTCCGCAGGTGGTGGCACCTCCAGCAGTGCCGCGTGTGGTGATCCCTGAGGCCGATGCGCCTGCTCGACTCGACGCACCGAATCAGCACGAGGACCGTCTAGTGCAGCAAGAGCGGCAACAACAGCAGCAACGGGGTTGTCCATGTTGAGCCGGATCGCCGAGTCCTACTTCTGGCTCGGTCGATACCTGGAACGAGCCGAAGCGACCACCCGACTTCTCGCCGAGCACCATCAACTCCTCGTAGAAGATCAGTCCGTCTCAGAGCGTTTGGCGTGTGCGGTGCTGCTGGAGGCATTGGCGCTTCCACACGAGGAGGTCGCTACTCCCGATGAGCTTGTTCGGGCCGTAGTCGGCAGCGAAGAGACTCCTTCGACGATCATCGGATCAGTGGCAGCTGCCCGGGATAACGCTCGTGCGGTGCGTGATTCCCTGTCCGGTGAGACGTTCGAGGCACTGAACAGTGCCTACCTCTCCCTCGTCAGAGGAGTGGTGATCACAGCTGCGCCCGGTGTCACTATGCATCGATTGATGGAGCGGCTCTTGACAGTGAACGGGGTTATCGACTGGACGATGCCGAGGGATGAGGCCTATCACTTCCTGGTGCTCGGTCGGGAACTGGAACGCATCGACATGGTCGGGCGCCTCCTCGCAGTCCGGCATGACCAACTGTGGCCATCGGCCGGGCCATCAGCCACCTTGCGAGCGGCGGGGGCTCAGACCGCATTCCTCCGCTCCGGCGCATCGCTCACCGGATCGCAGGTGCGTACCTACCTGGTCTTGGACCCGGTCTTTCCCCGCTCCATGTTGAACTGCGCGGCCGATGCCGAGGAAGGTGTTCGCGCGTTGGCTCGCTTAGGTGTTACGGATAGAGGCGTACTTCTTAGGGAAGTTGGCATGCTGCGCTCTGCGCTCGAGTATGAAACGAGAAGTGACTCAGAAGCTGTCGATCAGCTAGCCGAACAGGCTCGACAAGCTGCGCATCGGGCGTCCGATCACGTCAATTCCGTCTTCTTCCGTCAATATGGCACCGTGGTGTGGAGTCACTAGTGAGCGGGCGACGTCTGCGAATCGTGCATCACACGGCTTACGAGTACGCCGATCCGGTCGAAGTGAGCTTCAACGAAGTCCGAATGACTCCCCTCAATATCGAGGGCCAGCACCTAATCGGACACGAACTCTCCGTACATCCGGCAGCACCCATCCAGACCTACACGGACTACTGGGGTGCGCTTGTGGAGGCATTCGAGGTACACACGCCGCATCGCGTTCTTGAGATCACGGCAACGAGTACCGTGGACACTCCACCACTTTCCAAAGACCAGCCCCGGGGATCCTGGTCGGATGTCTCGTCCGGCAGTGTTCGAGACGCATTCTCTGAATCTTTGTCGTTCAGTGACTATGTGGATCACGCTGATGACGACGATGATCGATCAGCCCTCGTCGGAAAACTGCGGAGCTTGCGCGATCCTCACGAGGCCGCACTCACCGCGATGCAAGCCGTTCGGGATCAGATGACGTACACCCCGGGTGTCACGAGTGTGTACACGACAGCGGCCGAAGCGTGGTCCGCCGGCCATGGCGTGTGTCAGGACTTCACGCACGTGTTGTTGTCGATACTTCGTTCACTGGGGATCCCGGCGAGATATGTGAGTGGCTATCTACACACCGAACACGAGGCACCAGGGGAGACCGTTGTAGGAGAGTCGCACGCCTGGGTCGAATACTGGGATGGAGCTTGGCATGCCCTGGATCCCACGAACGATCGCGCAGTGGGCTCAGCGCATGTGCTCGTTGCCCGCGGTCGGGACTATTCCGATGTAGCTCCGGTGTCGGGCATCTACGCAGGGGGGCGAAGCGCCGGCTTCGTCGTGAGTGTCTCCATCACCCAGCTTCCGAGGTGACGCCCACGGGTGAGGATCTTCACAGGCTGTCGTACTAGCGTTGGGGCCTCAGGCGAGGTGGCAGAGCGGCCGATTGCAGGCGCCTTGAAAGCGCCCGAGGGGAAACCCTCCGGGGGTTCAAATCCCTCCCTCGCCGCGTGA
>CAZQRR010000025.1:0-15402 GCA_964595675.1 uncultured Rubrivirga sp.
CCGCCAGGAAACGCTCGGCGTCAGGCTCCCTGGTCCGCCAGGAAACGCTCGGCGTCCAAGGCCGCTGAGCAGCCCGTCCCTGCCGCCGTGATTGCCTGCCGGTAGGTGTGGTCGACCAGGTCCCCGCAGGCGAATACACCCTCGAGGTTGGTCCGGGTCGAGGGAGCCTCTACCTTCACGTACCCCTCGTCATCCACGTCCACCACGCCGCGCACCAGTTCCGATCGTGGATCGTGGCCGATCGCGATGAACAGACCCGTGACAGGGAGTTCCTTGCGCTCACCGGTCACGGTGTCCTCGATCACGATGCCGCTGACCTTGCTCTCACCGAGTACGTCAACCACCTGCGAGTTCCAGACCGGCTCGATCTTCTCGTTGGTCAGCACCCGCTCGGCCATCACCTTGCTTGCGCGCAGTTCATCGCGGCGGTGGATCAGGTAGACCTTCTTCGCGAAACGCGTCAAGAACGTTGCCTCTTCGGCAGCCGTGTCGCCGCCACCCACCACGGCGATCTCCTGGTCACGGAAGAAGAAACCGTCGCACGTGGCGCACCAGGAAACTCCGTGCCCGGACAGACGCTTCTCGTTCTCCAGACCGAGCTCGCGATAACCCGAACCCATCGCCAAGATCACCGCACGCGCTGAATAGGTGTTCCCCGAACCGTCGGTAACCTGCTTGACCTCGCCGTCGAGTTTCACGTCGGTGACGTCGTCGGTGATCAACTCCGCACCGAAGCGCTCGGCCTGCTTACGCATCTCCTCCATGAGCTGCGGTCCCATGATCCCCTCGGCGAAGCCGGGGTAGTTCTCCACCTCGGTGGTGTTCATCAATGCGCCGCCGGCAGTCACCGCACCCTCGAACACGAGTGGATTGAGTTGGGCGCGTGCGGCGTAGACGGCTGCTGTGTAACCGGCAGGGCCGGAGCCGATGATGATCACGTTTCTGACGTCGCTCACGGCGATCCACTCCATTGGTAGGGCTCGATATTCCCGGCCTGAAATACCCGCGGGGGTATCTCACTTCCAGGTAACGATCCTAGGGGCGCGGATATTCCTGCAGGTGAACCGGTGGTGTCGCGTTAAGGGCGAAGGGGTTACGGAGCAAGGGTGAACGACACGCGAAGCAGCGTCGGATCCTGATCGGGCGCTTCCATGCCGCAGGTGGGCTCGACCACGTAGATCGTGGTGACACCCATCTCCCGACCCATTTGACGCATCTTCTCCTTGTTCATGCCGTCCATCGCGGTCATGTCCACCATGAACTCCGGCACCACGATCAAACCGGCGTCGAGCCCGTTCACGTTGGCCCGCAGCACCAGGAGCGCCTGTGACGTAGCCACCTTCGTGACCTTGGTGACGCAGTTACGCAGTACCTGGGGATCGGAGGTCATGCCGTTCTCGGCCGGCTGCCATTCCTCGGTGGGCATGTCCAGCACGTCCATCGGTTCCTTGACCCCCACCGAGCCCAGGACCTCGTCGACCTTCTGGACCACATTGGCGGAGGTGAGCTTCTCGGGCAGATCCATCACCTTGCGGGCCGGTGGAATGAATCCGGCCTGCAGCACCTGCGGATCTGCGTCGGCCACGGCGCGGCTCGTTTCCGATCCGGACACGGACTCCGAAGCGGATTCGGGGACCGCCGCGGTCACCGGTTCGGCGCCCGCGAAGACGGCCGGCTCATCGGTTGGGTCGGAGAAGCCACCGAGCACATTGGCGCCGACCACCAGGGCCAGTCCGGCCACACTCGCGGCCACCAGCGGGGTGGTCCAGCGGCCACCGGGCAGAGCCCGCAGCCGGCGGGATGTGGGGGCGGCACCTGCCAGTTCGGCCGTGGCGATCGCTGCGGTTATCCGATCCCACACCGCCGCCGGGGGGGCTTCGAGCGGATCGGCGTCCAAGGAGGTCGACCAGTCACGAAGCGTCTGGCGAACCGCGTCCTGGATCTGCGGGTCGAAGCCGAGGGCATCGTCGTCGGCCGCATGGAGGGGGGCGTCGTCGTTCGAGTCGGGGTCCGAGTCGGGGTCCGAGGTCGGGCTCGGCTGCTCGTTCACTGGTCTGTCACCTCCTTCGGATCGTGTGCGGAATCTTCGCTGGCGGTTGCCCCTTCTGCTCCGACGGTCGGAGGCGGCGAGTGGTTCCCCGTCTGGTGCTCGCTGGAATTTTCACGCAGGAAGCCCAAGGCCTCGGCCAATTTCGCCCGGCCACGTGAGCAGCGGCTCTTGACCGTGCCGGGCGGGCAGTCGAGTATCGCGGCGGCTTCCTCCACGGAGTAGCCCTCCACGTCCACTAACACGATCGCCTCCCGCTGGGCCTCGGGCAGATCGGCCAGGGCGCGGGCGATGAGCAACTGCGTCTCGCGGGTCTCGATCGGATCGGTCGGGAAACCTCCCCGGCCGATCGGGGTAGCCGTTGCCGCCGGGCCACCGGCTGTGTCGTCCTCGGGGAGCGGGACGCTGCTGCGCACCGAACGTCGTCGAAGTCTGTCCAGGCTCGCATTCACCACGATTCGGTGCAGCCAGGTGGTGACCGCGGAGTCGCCACGGAACTGATCGGCGCGGCGGAACGCCGAGATCAACGCATCCTGTAGTGCGTCGGCGGCTTCCTCGGGGTCGCCCGTGGTGCGCAGCGCAACGGCCCACAGCCGGTCCTTATGCCGAGCGATCAAGGTGCCGAAGGCCTGATCATCACCCTCGACGTGCGCTTCGAGCAGGTCGCGGTCGGAGGTCTCCTCCGGCGCGTGATCCCAGGAATTCCCCTGGGAACTGGACTCATCGGGCACGGTCGCGAGCCTAGCGATGACGGTGCCTGTGCTACTGATCTGCGAATTCGCTGGGTGTGACGTGATGGGTGGCTAGTCGCCGGCGAACGTCTCCTGCGGATCCAATCCGGTGATCGTCACCTGACGAATACCACCTTGGTAGCGGGGCTCGTCGGTTCCGGCGGTTTCGGGGATGAGCGGAAGGCCCGTGAGCCAGATGAGCACGTATTGCCCGATTACTGCGCGAGGTGAGCGCAGCGTTATCTCCGGACCCGCGTCCTTCACCGCCGCGAACTCGGTCCACAAGTCCGGGTCGTCCAACACCTGATCCGCGACGCGAATGTCCAGGTCGGTGCCGAAGCCGACGAGATCCACTTCCACGGTTGCCAGTTCCTTGGGACTGCCCAGATCGACGATCAGTCCTACTCCACCCTTTCGTCCGACGTTCGGTTCGTCGTACTTGCGGGTCAACCATGCGGTGGTGCCGTCGGCGTCGATCGCGCGCTCGGCACGTGCATCGCGCTCCCGACCCTCCGCACCGTCGGGTTGCCCGTCGCCGTCCTTGTCATCGAGCGGGTTGTAGGAGCGAGCGCTTTGGATCGGTAGCACCGCGGTCAGACCGGAGTCGAAGTTCTCCTCGAACGGAACCGCCTCCGATTCCAGGACCGCGGCGATCTCGTCGGCCGCTGCTGCCTGCTGCTCCTCCAACGCCGGATCGGAAGTGAGTTGCTGCCAACCGAACCAACCGATCGCCAGCACGACCGCCATCGCGACCACCACGGAAAGGATGCGCCGCGCATACCCGCCGGCGGAGGTGGTGCCAGCGGATCTCGATCGCGCATGTGGCATTTCGGAGATGTCCCCGCCCGCAGTTGCCGGGGCGTTCGCCGTACCGGGCTTGCCGATACTTCCCGCTGCCGAGCGCAATCGGGTGCCGACCTTGGGCAGTTGGGTGGTTTGGGTAGTGGTGACCGGTGCCAGGTAGTCGATCGCGGACCCGGCAGCTGCGGCGAATCCTTCAACGGAGGTGATGGGCATGGCTCCACGGGGCCGCGCCACCTGGCGCACTGACCGCGTGACGAGGTCGTCGATCTCCGCTGGCATCCCCGCGCGAACCCGCGACGGCATCGGAACCGTGCGGCCGGCCGCCGGGGCGAGGGGGATATGCACGGTCTGCGGATCGATCGTCAGGGCTGGCCAACGCCCGGTCACCATCGCGTAGAGCAGACCGCCGAGGCCGTCGATATCCGCATCGGGTGCGGCCGGATCGATCGGTCCGAACAGCGCCGCGTCGATGGCCAGGCCGCGGACACGAACTTCACCGGCCTCGGTCCACAGAACGCACGTGGGACGCAGACGACCGTGACCGACGTCGTGCTGCGCGCAGGTGGCCAGGGTGCGGGAGATTTCGACGATCACTTCCAACGCAACGGTCGGATCGAAGAGTCCACCACCGCTGAGTCGATCGGCGAGCGACTGCCCGCTCGCCCATTCGCTCACCACTGCCGTGCGCGCCTGTTCACCCACACCGCCGGGGACGTCGAGCACATCGAGGATTCGCAAGAGGCGGCGGTCATCGACGAGCGCTGCGGCTCGTGCAGCACCGAGAACGCGGTTGAGCCGCGCATCGTCTTTACGCATTAGTCGGATGGACACCGGGCGGTCGAGGATCTCGTCGTGGCCTCGCCACAACTCGGTCGGGAACTGGCGATATCCGTCGAATTGCTCACCGGGTGAATGAACGCTGATGAGCTCGAGCAGCGTGTACCGGTCGATGCGCTTGGCATCGTCAGTGATGGTCGGCGGAGTGTTCTCATTCATCGACGTACCCGTTTCGATGAAGCCAGTTTCGATGTGAAGATCGAGACCGCGCGGGAGACCTCGCGGATGCGCGCAGCCCACGCGAGTGCGAAGAACAGCAGCGAGCCCGCAACGCCCACGACGATGATCGTGATCAGCGAAACTATCTGCGCCGACTGTCCGTCGAGCCACGTCATGTCGAGCAGGGCGGAACGTAGGAAGAACAGCAACACGACCGTCGCGATGCTGACGGCGATCAATCGGACCAGCACACCCGTGGTGCGCCCGGACTCCAAGCCACCCAGGCGTCGGGCCAACCAAATCCACAGCACCACGAAGCCGAACCAGTACGCCAGGACGTATCCGAGAGCGATCGATGCGATTTGCGGACCACCGGCAGAGTCGACCCCCACGCTGGTGAGCACCGAGAACAAAGCAAGCACCAGGACCAACATCACCGCGGAGAACATCACGGTGACGATGAACGGCGTCCGAGTGTCCTCGAGTGAGTAGAACCCGCGCAGAAGCACGTAGAAGAGCGTGAATGGCATGAGTCCGAGCATGAACACACCCACGATGTCGCCCATCACGGACGCCTGCTCGACCGTCGCGGCGCCGTAACCGAAGAGCACCACCGCGACGTCCGAGCCCAGAACGAACAGCAGCACCGCCACGGGTGCGATCAGTGCTGCCACCACGCGCATGGCACCGGCAATGTCTTGACCCACTTCCTTGAGTTTGCCGTCGTGGGCGAGGCGCGAGAGTGCCGGAAGGAGTGCGGTCACGATCGAGATGGTTATCACGCTGTGCGGAAGCATGAAGACCAGATGTGCCTTCTGGTAGGTGGTGATGCCCGCTGCGGTGGCACCGGCAGCGGCTGCGTCGACGTTGGCCTGGGCCGCCAGGCGGGTGATGACCAGGTAGGTGAGTTGATTGACGAGAACCAGGCCGATGGTCCAGCCGGCGAGCTTGCCCGCCTTACCGAGTCCCTGGTCCTTCCAGTCGAAACGCGGTTGCCAGCGGTAGCCGGCGCGCGACAGGACAGGGATCAAGATGAGCGCCTGCACCACCACACCCAGCGTGGTACCGATGCCGAGCAGCAGCACCTGGTCGGTGGTCAGCACCCCGTCCGCCGCAGCCGACGTGCCCGCCACCCAGATGAAGATCATGAATGTGGCGATGGCGACCACGTTGTTGGCGATCGGTGCGAACATCGGGGCACCGAACTTCCCGCGCGAGTTCAGGACTTGCATCAACATCGTGTAAAGGCCATAGAAGAAGATCTGCGGAAGACACAGGCGGGCGAAGGCCACAGCGAGGTCGAACTGCTCCTGCGGATAGTCCGCGGGCGTGTACAGGTCGACGATCCACGGAGCTGCGATCACCGAAATCAGCGCCAGGGCCAGCAGGATCGTTGCCGTTGCCGTGATCAGGCGGTCCGCATACGCCTTTCCGTCGTCAGCATCGGCCTCGATGCGTCGGACCAGTTGTGGGATGAAGACCGCGTTGAGTGCACCTCCGACCACGAGGATGTAGACGATCGTGGGAAGTGAGTTGCCGAGCGAGTATGCGTCCGATACCAGGTAGAAGCCCAACGCGGCGGCTAACGCGATATCTCGGGCGATGCCCGTCAGGCGCGAAACCACGGTGCCCGTGGCCATCACCGAACTCGCACCGACCAGGGCGCTGTTCCTGCTCAAGGTTGAACCTCAGTCTCGGACTGACGTTGAGAGGTGCTGGCGCTGCGAATCCGGCGCGCTACTCCCACGACCACGAACACAACTATGGCAACGAATGCGATGGCAACCACCCAGGCAGCGGCTCGCGCGTATGCGGTGCTTGCAACGTCGATGCGGGCTGGTGTTCCGAACGCAGAACCGTCCGGGGTGAGCAATTGCACGCGCACCGGCAGAGTGTTGCCGCCAACGACCCGCGCCTCGATGTCCACGCTCACCTTGCGCCCAGGATCGATGGTGATGTCGGTGAGGGGCTCGGATTCCAGACGTATGGACGGAGATGCGCGCAACTCGACCCCCACCGTCACCGATCTATCAAGTGAGTTCTCGATGGTTATCGGAACGCGTCCGGTCTCCCCGGAGAAGGTGACCGTGCCCTCGGACAGCACACGCACCTGATCGACCTGCTCATTGAGTTGCGAGCGAACCGTGGTGAGCAGTTCGCGGCCGACTTCAGGTTCGCTACGCCACGCACTGGACTCCGTGCGCAGCAGTGCTGATGCGAAGGCATCCGAGACCCCGATCGGGTTGTCCAGGACGCTGGTGAATGCGGCGAGTTCCGCGCTTGCTGCGCGGACGTCGGCCAGATACTCCGACGGCAACTCCGCTGCGAGTGCCTTGTTGCCGTAGGCACCGCGGTCCCTGCGCAGCGGATTCGTCGGCCCGTCGAGGAGCTCACCCACGGTCAATGGCGTGAGCCAGGGTGCGCTGATGGTGGCCCGCAGCAGGGCGTTGACCATCGCCGGGGATGGATCCCAGCGGATGTCGTCGGGTCCCACAACAACGGCGCGGGATGGTGCGTCCTGCGGGATGGTGCCGGCGAGTACGGCTGACTCGGCGAGGAACTGCTGGCGCAGGATGATCGAATCGGAACGCCCGGCTTGCGGGGTCGACAGCAGAGCCGACATCCGCGGTTCGCGCAGCACCGCCTGCAGGGCACCGAAGGAAGTGTTGATCACAGCGCGACCGGTGTTTGCTCCGGCGTATGCGTCCTGCGCGCGCAGTGCCTGACCGGACACGATCACCGTGCGCACCCCGGCAGAGGCAAGCAGGTCGGCGGATTCCTTGTCCAGTCGTCCGAAGGGTGCCCAATACGTTCCACCGAGCACCGGTTGACTGATTGCCGTCGATGCGACGGGCGCCGCTTGGGTTATCGCCCGCACCACATCGGTGGACATGCCGGCGCGGGTGAGTGCCGCTGCATCGACATCCGCGTACGGCAGTACTCGGAGCACCGGATTCGTGGTGGCGGGGGGCTGCGCTTGGGTGAGAACGGTCTGCAACTCGGTCATCCAGGTGCGCGCCTGGTTGCTTCGATCGCCCACCACCACTCGAGAACCACGCTGCACCTGGTAACCGTCGGTCATGTCCGCCACGGCCTGGAGCAACGCAGGGTCGGCGAACCAACTCACCGACCGCGGTTGCAGTGATGCCGAGTTCAGGAGGTTGGTAAGGCGACCGTTGTCGGAGATGGCACGGGGAGTCTGATCATTCAAGAAGACGCCATTGGCCTCTCGCGCCGGCCAGTCAGCGAGCGGCCACAGCCAGACAAGCTGCACGGGGTTCACCGGTTCGGGGAACCAGGGAAGAAACGTGCGGATGATCCCTTGGCGGATCACGGACTCGTCATTTTGCGCACCACGTCTTGCACCGAGCACCTCGACCGCCAGAGCGCGGACGCCATTGCCCGCAAGTGGCAACTCCGCGAAGGGAATACGCAGCGTGAAGGATGTCTGGCCCCGCGGTGGAATCGAGTCGGCAACCGCTGTACTGGTCGCGTCGATGACCGCGTCCGTCGGTTCGTTGTCCTCGGGGGTGACTGCAGCGTTCACAACCGCGGTGATCTCCGAACGAGCGGTCAACACACTCGACGACAAACGAAGTCGCACCGTCACGTCGCTGATCACATCCGCGGTGTTGTTGACGAGCCGGCCTTCGATGCGCAGGTCGTCCCCTGGTTCAGGGACCACCGGCGTGAGGCGGTCGATCGCCACACCGATCGGTGCGTCGGTATCCGCCTGAGCCATCGGTGGGAGTGCGACGAGAAAGGAGAATCCGACGACCAGGGGGATGAAGGTGGCGACGACCAAGCGCGTCGAGGAGACGGCAGATCGCAGCACGTGAAGCGAACCGACGCGTGGCCCGCGCCTAGCTGGCATCGGCCAAGAGTCCGGGAACACGCGCGATGAGTCGTCGTTCGTCTGCGTAGGCCAAGCGATCGGGGAGTTCGGCTAGCGGAACCCACGCCACCTGCTCCACCTCGGCGTCGTCGCTGCTCAGTTCACCACCCTCGGCGATGAGCAGGTAGTGGTGCACGGTCTTGTGGACGCGCTGCCCCTCGGCGGTGAAGTAGAAGTCGATCACGCCCAGGGGAGCGAGCACCCGGCCGCAGATTCCGGTCTCCTCGTTCACCTCCCTTACGGCGGCAGCCTCGAGGGATTCGCCTTCCTCCAGGTGCCCCTTGGGCAGCGACCACAGCAGGTTCCCACGGCTATTGGTGCGCCCGATGACGGCTGCCCGGTGCTGGGAATCGACCACAAGGCCCCCCGCTGAGGTCTCTTCGAGCGTCCGGCGGGCCATACGCCGAGGATAAACCGCGCCGCGGACTAGCCTTGTGCGTCGTGTCCGGCAACGTGCAGATCCTGCGCAAACAGGCGATCGCCTCCTTGGGCTCGGTCGCCGGTCTCCTGCAGCGGATCGGCGACCATTTCGAGGCCGCGGGCCACCAGATCGCCCTCGTGGGGGGTCCGGTGCGCGATGCGCTGCTGGCCCGACTGGATGGAAACACCGACCTGGACTTCACCACCGACGCCCATCCCGAGCAGGTGCTGGCCCTGCTGGAGGGATTCGCCGAGACCACCTGGGACGTGGGGATCCGATTCGGCACGGTCGGGGCTCGCATCGATGGACGCGAGGTGGAGATCACCACCTACCGTTCCGAGGCCTACGACCCCGAGTCGCGCAAGCCCGAGGTCTCCTTCGGCACCGAACTCGCCGACGATCTGATCCGCCGCGACTTCACCATCAACGCGATGGCGCTGACGTTGCCGGCCCTGGAGTTCGTCGACCTGTTCGACGGCATCGACGATCTCGCTGCCAGACGCATTCGCACTCCGGGAACAGCTCAGCAGTCTTTCGACGATGATCCGCTGCGCATCATGCGTGCCGCCCGCTTTGCTTCGCAATTGAACTTCACGGTGGACGACGACGTCGTCACCGCGATGCGGCAGCAGGCCGAACGCATCCAGATCGTCTCGGCAGAACGCGTGCGCGAAGAGTTGACGAAGATCGTGATGAGTGATCACCCGCGCATCGGGTTGACGTTGCTGGTGGATACCGGAGTCGCCGAGTACGTGCTGCCGGAACTGCCGCTGCTTCGGCTCGAGGAAGACGAGCACCACCATCACAAGGATGTGTATGAACACACGCTAACGGTCCTCGAGCAGGCGATGGCTTTGGAGAAGGTGCACGAACCCACCTGCAAGCCGGATCTCACCTTGCGACTTGCTGCGTTGTTGCATGACATCGGTAAACCCAAGACGCGTCGTTTCGAAGCTGGCGGCAAGGTGAGTTTCCACCATCACGAAGTGGTGGGTGCGCGGATGACCAAGAAGCGCATGCAGGCACTGCGCTATCCGAATGACGTCACCGACGACGTTTCCAAACTCGTCGAATTGCACTTGCGTTTCCATGGATATGGAACAGGTGAATGGACCGATTCGGCGGTTCGTCGCTACGTGCGTGATGCGGGTGATCAACTCGTTCGTCTGCACAAGCTCACCCGCGCGGACAGCACCACGCGCAACCGCAAGCGGGCCTTGGCACTGCAGCGTGCGTACGACGATCTTGAGAAGCGCATCGAGAAGCTCTCCGAAGAAGAGGAACTCGCGGCGATCCGTCCAGACCTGGACGGAAAGCGGATCATGGAGATCTTGGGTATCGCGCCAGGACCGGTGGTGGGCGAGGCGTACGACTTCCTGTTGGGCCTACGACTAGATCGCGGTCCGCTGAACGAAACCGAGGCCACCGAAGCCCTGCAGGCGTGGTGGGCTGCTCGACCTCAGTAGTTGAGCGGATTCAACTCTTCAGTGCCGGGATATCGGCCGGGCGATGATCGGGCGCACCGTCGTGCGGCGCGTACATCACGATCTGTGCGAGCGTGAGCAGACCAAGGAGCAGAACCGTCCAACCGAGGGTGCGCTCCAAAGTGACGGCACCGAAGGCGAACACCACGATCAACCACAACGCCAGAAGCCCCCAGCGGACGAACGGTGCGTATTCGCGAATGGGGCGGCCGATCGAGGACAGCCCCGTGGGCAGACGCCGGCCGATCTCGGCCAAACCCGCATCGATCGATCCGCGGGTGTAGGTGGCGGCTCGAGTTGTCCCACTGAACCAGCCGAGAGCGATCACCACTGCGCCCAACAAGAACAGTCCCTGTACGGCGAGGAGTAGATACGTCAGTAGTTGGTTGTAGAACGCGGTGGCCGCAGCCTCGAACAGTGTTCCTTCGAAAGCGTTGACGAAACTCGCTTCGGTGAATCGGATGCCGTAGGTGAGAGCGAACGCCCACGCGAGCACCACGATGCCCACGGCAACGGTCGTGCGGGCGCGCCGCGTGGCGAGCAAGACTGCAACAGTGAACAGCGCCGCGGTGATCAGTAGGACGAATCCCAGGATGGGGCTGGCGAAGGCGTAGATGGTTCGTACCTGTGCGAGAGCGGGGGAGTCGAGCAGCACGATCTGTGCGTCGGTATCCGGGATCGTGACGACCCCGGCGATCGCGATGCCGTCGTCGACCAATGACTGCTGCACGTCTTGCAGCAAGGTGGAGATGTCCAGGACGAGTACATCGCCCTCGAATTGAACGGGGCCGGTTGGATCCCCGGTGAGCGCGGCCATGAAGCCGCGCTGCGCAGCCTCGTTGATGCGAACCCACGCCTGTTGGAATGCGCTGGATTGCACGAAACGCTCGACGCCGCCGCGGATGAGGCCGTCGATGCCGGCCTTGATCGGGCCGGACAGCAACCCGGTGAGCTGGTCGTTGGGGATGATCGCCCCGAGCAGGCCACCGGCGAGTTCGGAGGTATCGACCTGTTCGATGATGGCGTTGCTCACCACATCGGAAACGGCCTGTTGGATCTCCGGATTCTCCGCCAAGGGACCCACGGTGCTGATGAACTGTTGGGAGTCCACCACCGTCTGGTGCCCCCAGTGCCCGATGACCGCGATCGGGGTGAGCAGGGTGGCGATAATGAACAAGATCAGTGAGACCACCGAACGGCCGCGCCAGCGCTTCCGGGTCACGGGACTTTGTGCGTAGGTGGCCGATGCGCCGGTCGTCATGGGCGCGAGCATAGGGCGCGGCTCGTGATTCCGTGACGGTTACGGGCAATCATCACCGATTACACGCGATTTCGTCCCTCATTCCTCCGTGCGTACCAAACCGCTGTCGCAAGAAGAAGCACCACGCACATCGCGTATCCCAAGGTGAACTGCCCTGATGCAGGTGAGGCGAACGCTGTGAGTGTGATGCCTGCTACCAGGCACACGTTCACGATCATGTCGAACAGTGCGAAGACACGACCGAGACGATCATCGGGGATCTCCCGCTGCAGCACGGTGTCCGCGCACACCTTCACCGATTGACCGGTGAAGCCGATAGATGTCGCACCGGCGACCAGGGTGATCAAATCCGGCCGCACCGCGGTGACCACCAGCAGTCCGAATCCGATCAACCCGCCCTGCACTAGGACGATCACCACCCACCGCTGGATACCGATCCTGCGTGTCATGGACGGTGTGAAAACGGCGCCGACGAATGCACCGACCGCGGCACCGGCTGTAGCCAATGCGAAATCACTGAGGGCAGCATCGGCCTGATCGGCGGGATTGAGACTGCCGCGCACCAACAGCAGCGCGCCAGCGGTCAGGACGCCGAACACGAACCTATTCGCGATGATCGTGACCATGATGTCCCGCGCGGGTATGCGATCGCGCAGCGTCCGCGCGCCGAGGACAAGTCCGTGCACCACGTCCGAGAAGGTGTCCACGGGTGCGTCGCGATCCGGACCCAGTGCATCCACCGCCAAACGTGTCGCGATGATCGCGGCCGCGATGTAGGACACCAACGCGGAGATCAAGACCACCTGACTGCCGGTGTCCCCACCACCGACGAGTGCACGTATCCCTACACCCAGCACCGCACCCACGCCCACCGCGATGGTGCCGGATGTGGGAGCGAGCGCGTTGCCGGTTATCAATTCGCGCCCGCTGACGACATGAGGCATGGACGCCGACAACCCCGCGAGGACGAACCGCCCCACTGCCAAGACCAGCAGGACGAAGAAACCCAGCACCAGGTCGGCCTGACCGAAGCCGACCACCACGATCACCGGGATCGTCAACAGGGACTTCACCAGATTGGCGCGCACCAGCACATTGCGTCGTCGCCACCTGTCGAGCAGCACGCCGGCGAACGGGCCGATGATCGAGTACGGCAGCAGCAGGATCGCGAACACCGCCGCCACCCGCACTGCGTCGGGTTGGCGTTCGGGGGAGAACAGCACGAATGTTGCCAGTGCCGACTGCAGGAGTCCGTCACCGAACTGACCGGCCAGCCGAGTGCTGTAGAGGCGACGGAAGTCGTGGCTGGCGAGGACCGATCGCAGCGCCCCGCGCCCAGGATCCCCCTGGACCGCCTCCGCCATGGGGGCAGGCTACCCGGCGATGAATGCCTCGACTTCGTCGCGAGCGACCGAATCGGAGTACTGCTCGGGCGGTGACTTCATGAAGTACGCGGCCGCGGCGTGCAGTGGTCCGGCATATCCACGGTCCAGACCGATACGTGCGGCGCGGATGGCGTCGATGATCACGCCCGCGCTGTTGGGTGAATCCCAAACCTCGAGTTTGTATTCGATGTTCAAGGGAACGTCGCCGAACGCGCGACCTTCGATGCGAACGAATGCCCACTTACGATCGTCGAGCCAGGAGATGTAGTCCGACGGGCCGATGTGCACGTTCCGGTCTCCGAGGTCGTAGTCCAGCTGCGACGTGACCGATTGCGTCTTGGAGATTTTCTTCGATTCCAAGCGCTCGCGTTGCAGCATGTTCTTGAAGTCCATGTTGCCGCCGACGTTCAACTGGTAGGTACGGTCCACGACCACACCACGGTCGGCGAACAGCTTGGTGAGCACGCGGTGGGTGATGGTTGCACCGACCTGGCTTTTGATGTCGTCGCCGATTATGGGTAGGCCGGCCGCCTCAAACTTCGCCGCCCACTCGGGATCACTTGCGATGAAGACGGGCAGCGCATTGACGAACGCGCATCCGGCGTCGATGGCGCACTGCGCGTAGAACTTCGCTGCCTGCTCCGATCCAACGGGTAGGTAGCACACCACTACCTGGGCACGACTGTCCTTGAGTGCCGCCACCACATCCACCGGTTCATGGGCCGACTCGGTGATGGTCGCTTGGTAGTAGTCGCCTAGACCGTCGAGGGTGTGACCACGCTGGACGATCACCCCGGTCTCGGGAACATCGCACAGCGTGATCGTGTTGTTCTCCGAGCGGTGGATCGCCTTGCTCAATTCCACTCCCACCTTCGCGGCATCGACGTCGAATGCGGCGACGAACTCGACATCCGAGACGTGGTAATCACCGAAGCGCGTGTGCATCAAACCCGGAACCACCTGATCGTCGCTGGCGTCCTTGTAGTACTCGACTCCTTGGATCAACGACGACGCGCAGTTGCCCACGCCAACTACCGCAACCCGAATGGGCGTCTTCACCGATGAGTTCATGAACCTTGCTCCTCTTTCCGTTCGGTTGCCGATGAGTGGTTGAGTTCTTGTTCGCTTTCGATCAACTCGTCGATCCAGCGCATCTCACGTTCGGCGGCCTCCACGCCGAGGGTGCGCATCGATGCGGTGTAGGGATCGAGCTGTTGGCGTGGTTCGCTCAGGGTCGTGCGCAGCGCCGCGAGGCGCTCGTCCAACCAGGTGCGCCGTCCATGCAGGATCCGAAGTCGGGCGCGGCGTTCGGTGCGCGAGAAGAAGGCCATATGCGCGGCGAAACCTTCGTCGTCCCATGCGCCCGGCCCGGGACGGTTGGCCCATTCCTCGAACTCCTCCTTGCCGGATGTGGTGAGGGAGTAGACGATGCGGGCTCGTTTGCCACGAAGGGCCAGGGAGTCCTCGGCGGGACGAAGCGACACCGGTGCGATAGCACCGCGATTCACCAGTCGCCGCAGCGTCGGGTAGAGCGTCCCGTAGGACAACGACCGAAACGGGCCGAGTGTGTCGGTCAGCCGCTTGCGTAGTTCGTATCCGTGGATGGGGCCATCGGCCAGTATCCCGAGCACTGCGAATTCCAAGATGTCCCGCCGGACCATGCGACCTCCACCAAACTATGACCTGTAGATATAGCAAAACGATATATCATGTACGGAAATTCCGTGGCCTAAAATGGATAGATGGCAGTTCCCCGGGGATCTAGCAAGCGCACCAGCACGGTGCGCGGTGCCTTGGTGCGTGGGGAATCGACGAAGACGAGCACCACGCGTCGCCAAACTCTTCCGCCCGCCGAACCGGTCAACGATCCGATGGCCCCGCGGGGCGCGATCGACTACGCGCTGCAGCGTCGCGCGGATATCACCCGCTTCCACCGCGGCGGAATCTTGTCCAGCGATTTCTGCGACGCCGATCCTTATCTGCTCAAGGCCGCCAAGTTCCACGGCGAGGCCACGGATGACGACTGCCCGGCGTGCCACTCCCCGAATCTGGTGCATCTGACCTACGTCTACGGCGACGAGCTCGGCCCGTATTCCGGGCGGATCCGCGAGACCAAGGACCTGCCTAGTCTGGCGGTGCGGTTCGGGGACATCGGCGTGTACGTGGTTGAGATATGCCCGGACTGCCACTGGAACTACCTGCTTCGGACCTACCGGATCGGCGACGGCGTCCCCCGACGGGCCCTACCCACTCCCCGGGACCTCCGCGACCTCACGGACTGACCCCCTCCCCACGTTTCCCCCGGAATCCGGGGGATTCGGGCGGCGATCTCAACTGGTTGTTGCACGTCAGACTTGGAGGCGGCGATTGGAGGCTGG
>CAZQRR010000026.1:0-15401 GCA_964595675.1 uncultured Rubrivirga sp.
AGGGAGTCGTCCATGTCCGATCGGGTCTACGGCATCAGCGAGGTCGTCGGGACATCCACCGACTCCATCGAGGGCGCCGTGCGCAATGCCGTGCGTCGCGCTGGAGCGGAGCACCGGCACGTTGACTGGTTCGAGGTTCAACAGGTCCGTGGCTACGTCCGGAACAACGATGTCGATCACTTTCAGGTGACCGTGAAGGTCGGCTATCGACTCGAGGACGTTTAAATCATGGTACGCAAGGCGCCCGAGCCGGTTCGGGTGCGCGGCGGTCGACCCTTCGACCGGCTGATCAATTTCACAGACGCCATCGTCGCCGTCGCCATCACCGTACTCGTACTGCCCATCGTGGACCTGCGCCCGAAGGTGGGTGAAGAGACGGTCTGGAAGGTCATCAGCGACAACCAAGGACAGCTCGTGACCTTCGCCTTCACCTTCGTCATCGTGGCGGTGATGTGGCGGATCCATAATCGGATCTTCAGTCGGCTCGCAGGGTTCGATGATGCGATCTTTTGGCTCAATCTCATGTGGTTACTGCTGATCGTCTTTCTTCCATGGTCGAGCCTCATGTACGGCACCGGTATGGATAGCTTCCGCGCTGTTGCCGAGGGTTCCCACTGGTTCTCTGGGGGCGAAGGCCTCGGCGGTGCAGGCTTGCTGTACTGGCTCAACTTGGGCGCGATCAGCATCCTGGGCGGCTTGATCTCGGCCCACGCTCGACGTCATCCCGAACTCATCGACCCCGATGCGCCACGGGTATTCAGGAATTCCCCACTCGTGCGGACTCGCGGGTTCATATTCGGTGCATTCATGATTCTCATTGGCGCAATGACGCTGGTGCTCCCGAACGTGGCTGTCTGGATGCCTTTGGGGCTGTTCTTCGTCGGGTACTTTCTGCGCAAACAGGAGGCATGACATGACCGATGTGGCACTGGTGACCGGGGGCAACCGAGGGATCGGTGCTGCCACGGCGGCGCGCCTGGTCGCTTCCGGGCACCGTGTGGTCACGGCCAGCCGCTCAGGGTCTGCACCCGAAGGAGTCGAGGTCCTCGGCAGTATCGAGATGGACGTCTCCGATGGGCGATCCATCGAGGCTGGGCTTCTGCGTGTCAACGAAGAGTTCGGCCCCGTCGCCACACTTGTCGCGAACGCGGGCATCACGCGAGATCAACTGATCATGCGGATGTCCGATGAAGACATTGATGCAGTCCTGATGACGAACCTCGCTGGGACCTTGCGGCTATGCAGGGGAGTGGTGAGGGGGATGCTGCGAGCCAAAAGCGGTCGCATCGTGATGGTGTCCTCGGTGGTGGGGCTCATGGGCAGCGCCGGTCAGGCGAACTACGCCGCATCGAAAGCGGGCCTCGTGGGTGCAGCGCGGAGTTTGGCGCGTGAACTCGGATCCCGCGGCATCACCGTCAATGTGGTTGCGCCCGGCTTCGTGGATACCGACATGACGGCCGAGCTGGACGAGCAACGCCGTACCGAGATCCTGGCCGCGATACCCGCCGGCCGGTATGCAACGGCCGACGAAGTCGCGGCCACGATCGATTTCCTGGTCAGCCCTGCAGCCGCCTATATCACTGGCGCGGTCATCCCGGTCGATGGTGGCCTGGGCATGGGCCACTGAGGCCGTTTCGAATCAACATGGACATGCGAGAGGAAACATCGTGGGGTTGCTAGCCGAGCGCACCGTTGTCATCACCGGAGTGCTAACCGACCAATCGATTGCATTCCACGTTGCGCGGTTAGCGCAAGAGCAGGGTGCGCGGGTGATACTGACGAGCTTCGGACGCACGATGTCGCTCACCAAGCGGTCCGCCGGCCGGTTGCCACAGGAGGCCCCCATCGTCGAACTCGACGTGACCGATGACGAGCACTTAGGGACCTTCGCGACCAGACTGATGGAGCACACGGATGCGGTCCACGGATTGGTGCACTCGATCGGATTCGCCCCTGAAGCCGCCCTAGGTGGCAATTTCTTGAACACGTCATGGCCGGATGTGGCAACAGCCATGCAGGTGTCGGCCTATTCCTTGGCGTCGTTGACGGTGGCAACCAAGCCACTGATGGGTCCGGGAAGTGCCGTGGTCGGCCTCGACTTCGACGCAACGGTGGCTTGGCCCACCTACGACTGGATGGGAGTGGCCAAGGCTGCGCTGGAATCAACGGCACGTTATCTCGCGCGTGACCTCGGCGGTGAAGGGATCAGGGTCAACCTCGTTGCGGCCGGTCCGATCCGAACCATGGCGGCCAAGAGCATCCCGGGGTTCGAGGAGTTCGAGCAGGTGTGGACCGATAGGGCACCCCTAGGTTGGGACCTGTCCGATCCCACACCCGCGGCCCAGGCGTGCGTGGCACTGTTGTCCTCGTGGTTCCCGGCCACCACCGGGGAAATCGTGCACGTGGATGGCGGAGTGCATTCGCAAGGCGCCTGACGATGCACCGCCTGATCGTGCTCCGGCACGCAAAGAGCGACTACCCACCGGGTGTCGGTGATCACGATCGGCCGTTAAGCGATCGTGGCTTGAGAAACGCGCAAACCATCGCCGGCCGACTGCGGCTGCACCTACCTGAAGATGCCTCCGTGAGCGCAGCGGTATCGACGGCAGCACGAGCCCAACGAACGTGGGAAGTAGTCCAGCAAGGCCTGTCAATTCCGTCCTGGTCGGATCGCACGCTGTATTTGGCCGAACCATTGATATTGCTGGAAGTCGCCTCCGCCTTCGAAACCGACATCGGCGTGATCGTCGGACACAACCCAGGCCTGGAAGAGTTGGCCCGATCGGCCCGCGGGGCACGGCAGGTTCAGGACATGAAAACGTCGATCGCGCTACGCGAAAAATTCCCCACCAGTGCCTTCGCCGTGCTGGACAGTCCTGCTGGCGTGTGGGCAATGGGTCACCTGACCTGCACCGCCTTCGCCGTATGCCGCTGAGCCCTGTGACTAGATCTGCGGACGCAGTGGAATCCCATCCCGGAAATCAGCGAATTCGACTTCCTCGCGGGTGATGCCCATCAGGTAAAGGACGCTGTCAAGGAACGGCACGGACACGGATGCGTCCGCTGCGGCTAGGGCAATCGGTTTGGCGTTGAACGCGATTCCAAGACCTGCGGCCTCGAGCATGTCAATGTCGTTGGCGCCATCACCGATCGCGATCGTCCTGCGCCGGGGGATACCGAAGCGAACTGCGAGATCCTCGAGAACTTTGCGCTTGCCCGGGCGGTCGACGATCTCGCCCACGACTCGTCCGGTCAGGCGACCGCCTTCGATCTCCAGGACATTGGCGCGCAGTTCGGCAACACCCAACTGCTGGGCGATAGGGGCGACCACCTGGGTGAACCCACCGGAGACCAACGCGATCCGGTAGCCCAACCGATTCAACGTTCGGCACAAGGTTCGCGCGCCCGGGGTCAACTGGATGCGTTCGCGAACCACATCGAGTACCGATTCCGGCAAGCCTTCGAGCAAAGCGACCCGCTGGTGGAGGGATTCGCTGAAGTCGATCTCCCCGGCCATGGCACGTTCGGTGACCGCGGCCACAGCCACCTGTTGGCCCGCCTCAGCGGCCAACAGGTCGATCACCTCGTCTTGGATCACCGTGGAATCCACATCCATAACCACGAGGTACTGCCCGCGACTCTCCAGGCCGGTCTCCTGGACGGAGATGTCCACGCCGAGTTCGGAAGAGATAGCAGCAAGTGGACGACGAAGTTCATCGGGATCCACTCCATGTCCCTCGAAGCCGATAGCCGTTACGGGGTAGTGGGCGATGGGACGGATCCGATCGATGTTCCCCCCGCCCGCGGCGATCTGGCTGGCGATGTCGGCCACTGCCTGGGGATCGAGATCTGGCGCCATCATCGTGATCCGGAAGCCAGCACCGCCGACTGCATCAGAGCGTCCTGAAGACTCGGACTGCAGCGCACCGGTCCGGACATCGATGGCTGCGTCCATCTCCAGTCGATCGGCGAGATGGCCGATGGCCCCTCGCAATGCGGAGATGTCCGTTTCGGCACCCTCGACCGAACACGCCAGGATAAGTCGTCCCTTCATCACGATTTGATCGATATCGCGAACAACCACGTTGAAGTTGCTGCACGTGGCGAACAAATCACGGGTCACGCCAGGGCGATCTTGGCCACTGAGCGTTACCACCATAGTTGCGGGAATCCTGCTGGTCATGATGAGCACACGCTACTGAGACCCGTTCCCCGAATCATGAACGAGCCGGCAACACGCCCTAGGGTGTCGGCGTGCAGGTGTTGTCCATGTCGGGAGTGGGAGTACGCCGGGGGACGAGCTTTCTGCTGCAGGACGTGAATTGGCAGGTCGAGGATTTTCAGCGTTGGGTGGTCATCGGACCCAATGGCGCCGGCAAGACCACCGCCTTGACCATCGCGGCAACGCGAAGTTTCCCCACGGTCGGTAACGTCCAGGTTCTGGGAGAGACCATGGGCGCAGTCGACTTGAGCGAGTTACGCCCGCGCATCGGTTTCGCAAGTTCGGCGCTGCTACGCGATATCCCGATGCACGAAAGCGCGGTGGATGTGGTGGTGACGGGCGCCTACGCCGTCACCGGACGGTGGCTCGAGGAGTACTTACCCGAGGACATCGAGCGAGCGATGGGCCTTCTCGCTACCTGGGGTGCAGCCGGATACGCGCATCGCCCCTTCGCGTCGCTCTCGGAGGGCGAACGCAAGCGGGTCCTCATCGCTCGCGCGCTAATGAGCGACCCAGAATTGATCCTGCTGGATGAGCCCGGCGCTGGATTGGACCTTGCGGGTCGGGAAGAACTCGTGGCCCTACTCGGCCATTTCGCATCCGACCCTTTCTCACCCACGTTGGTTGTGGTGACCCACCACCTGGAGGAGATCCCGCCTGGAATCACGCACTGTCTACTCCTGGGTGCAGGACGGGTGATTGCATCAGGTCCGATTCACGATGTGCTGACGGACGTGAACTTGTCGCAGTGCTACGGCATTCCCTTGAGCGTCAGCGCGGTCAACGGTCGTTGGACGGCGATAGCGCGGAGGGCCACGTGATCGAGCGCACTCGCTGGCTTTTCGCCGATCAGCTCGGGCCTCATTTCGACGACGGCGGGCCGATTCTTCTGATCGAAGCGAAGTCCGTATTCGCTCGCCGGACGTATCATCGCCAGAAAGCTCATCTGATCTTGAGCGCGCTGCACCATCGCGCGCGCGAGGAAGCCGACCGCATAACGCTCATACAAGCGAACACCTATAGGGAAGGACTCGGTCGATTAGATCCCGGTCAACTGGAAGGCGTAGCTGCGACATCTCGTCCCGCTCGCGAACTGGTGCGAGAGATCGGAGTCGGGAAGGTACTTCCCGAACGCGGCTGGCTTACCTCAGCTGATGAATTCGCCGGCTGGGTGCACCGTCGCGGAAGCAAGCGCCTGCTCATGGAGGACTGGTATCGAACGGTCCGGCGATCACACGCGATCTTGATGGAAGACGGACAGCCAGTCGGGGGTCGGTGGAACTTCGATTCCGATAACCGTTTGCCGCCCCCCAAAGGGCACACCCATCTGCCCGTTCCTCCACCGTGGCAACCAGCTGAGGACGACATCGATGTGCAGGTCCGAGTTCAACTCGATGACTGGGAAAGCGAGGGCATCGCTTTCTTGGGAAAGGACGGTCCACGTCGTTTCGCCGTCACACGTGCCGAGGCCTTGACGGCACTGGATGATTTCGTCGCGAATCGATTGAGCATGTTCGGACCATATGAGGACGCCGTACTGTGGCAAGACCCGTTCATGGCGCATTCCTTGCTGTCCGTGCCGTTGAATCTCGGTCTGTTGCATCCGCGTGAAGTGGTGGATCGCGTCGTAGCCGAGTGGCAGGCCGATCGCGCCACGCTCGCCAGCGTGGAAGGGCTGGTTCGTCAGATCATCGGTTGGCGTGAATACGTTTGGCACCTGTACTGGCATCTTGGTCCGGAGTACGAACAGGCGAATGCCTTGGAGGCCACGACCGACCCGCCTGCATGGTTCCTGGAGGCGCGAGCCGAGGACGTGGATGCGCACTGTTTGAAGCACTCGTTGGAATACGTGCGGGACCTCGGTTACTCCCACCACATCATCCGCCTGATGGTGCTGAGCAACTGGGCCCTGCAGCGCGGCTATCAGCCTGCTGTCATCAACGACTGGTTCCGACGCGCTTTCGTCGACGGTTACCCGTGGGTAATGGCTGCGAATGTGATCGGTATGGGCCTGTACGCCGATGGCGGAGTCATGGCGACGAAGCCCTACGTCTCCGGTGGTGCTTACCTGAAGCGGATGACCGACTTCTGCGGGGGATGTCGCTACGACCCGAAGGTGCGGGTAGGCGACAACGCCTGTCCTTTCACGGCCGGCTACTGGTCCTTCCTGCATGCGCACCAATCCCAGTTCCGAGGTAACCATCGAATGTCCACGGCCCTGCGGACCATGGACAAGTTGACCGATCTGGAAGCCTTGCTGGCCCAAGAGACCACCCGCGGATCGGCAGCGCCGTAACGGTAGGCACGGGGCATTTCGTGAGAGCCTGGTGACGAACGAACCGGACTTAGGGCTTCACCGAAGATTGGGAGATCATCATGGGCCGCAAGGTGACGCGAGTCATCCTGGCGATCCTCGGATCCATCGGTCTAGTCGTGGGCACCTTCGCAGTTGCGGGCGGTGGGCTGCTGCTCGCCACCGTTGGTACCGAAAACGGACTTTCCACGGCCTCGCAGGAAGTCGATGTTGATGGTTGCTCAACGGTTCTGATGGAGATCGCCGCCGCACGTGTTCAAGTTGAACAATTCGAGGCCTTCAACGATTTTGATCCGCTCAGCGACCGGTTCTCATCGTCCTTCGTCGTCACTGCGAACGGAACCACCCAAGAGCCATGGCTCATCGGAGTCACCGATCAAGTAAGGGTCGAGGAACGGTTACTTGGCACGCGCTATTGCCTGGTGGAGGTTCGCGATAACGCATGGTCGTCGGTGGCGATAGCTCCGTCCGATGACGCACCGGATGTGGTCTTCGATTCGGTTCCCGGCCTTTGGGCGTCTGCGGCGAGTGGCGAATCCGTCTCGCTTCCGGTTCCGGGACCGGGGTCCACCGTGGTGATCTCGGGTACTGACGACTCAACACTCTCGTCCGTGGTCGTAACGGGCGTCTATGCGATCGATGGAGCGTCGCAGGTGGGATTGATCGCGCTGATCGGCGGTGGAGTGACACTCCTGCTCGGTGTGCTGCTCCTCATCGTGAGCTTGTACGTCCTTCGCGCGAAGGGCCGACACGAAGGAACGTCCGAAAAGCCAACAAATGATTCAGCAGGTCAATTGATGTGACTGACAACTGGCTGACCATCCCCAACGCGCTCAGTTTCGCGAGGCTGCTGGGCATTCCGCTCTTCCTGTGGCTGGTTTTGGTCCAGCAGGCGGACATCTGGGCGTTCGTTGTCCTCGTGGTCGCCGGTACAAGCGATTGGTTCGACGGATACCTGGCCCGCAAGCTCAATCAAATGAGTCGACTCGGGGAACTCCTCGACCCTCTTGTAGATCGCCTCTACATCCTGGCCACGCTCATCGGTCTGGCCTTGCGCGACATCATCGGTTGGTGGTTGGTGGGGATTCTGGTCGCGCGAGATGTCTTCCTGCTACTACTGCTTCCGCTACTTCGACGTGCCGGAAAGGTCGCCCTGCCCGTCACGTACGTCGGTAAGGCGGGGACGTTCGCGCTGCTGTGGGGATTTCCCGTTCTGCTTCTGGGTTCACTGCCGGGTTGGTGGGGGACCGCCGTCAGCTCTCTCGGCTGGGCATTCGCACTATGGGGCACCTTCCTGTACTGGTGGGCGGGGATCCGTTATGCCCAGCAGATGATCGCGATGGGGCGACATCGCGATCCGACGGTGGGCTAGTCTCACGAGGTGACTTCAGAGCTAACTGCGCGCACCACAGTCGCACTCCAAAGAAAGGTTCCCCGATGATCCCCGGAGAGTTGAAGTACACCTCGGAGCACGAGTGGGTGAAGGGCGAAAGCGACGACACCGTGCAGGTCGGCATCACCCACTACGCGCAGGAGTCCTTGGGCGACATCGTGTTCGTTTCCTTGCCAACTGCTGGCACGAACGTCTCCGCGGGCGATTCATGCGGGGAAGTCGAGTCGACCAAGAGCGTCAGCGAGTTGTACGCACCCGTGAGCGGTGAAGTCATCGAGGTAAACGAGGCCGTGGACGCGAATCCCGAGCTGATCAATTCCTCACCCTACGAGCTTGGCTGGCTGATGAGGATCAAGTTGAGCGATCCGAGCCAGGTCGACGGCCTGCTCACGGCGAGTGATTACGAGGGGATGACCCGAGGGGCTTAGGCTGAGGTCGAGCGTGAGCCCTGCTTGACAGCAACCGTGAAGGGAGCGAGCCCATGACGTGTCCGGCATGCGGCAAGCCCGTCCATCCGGAGGACCGATTCTGTGCAGCGTGCGGTGCTGCACTAGCCGCCAACGACGTCGATCAGACCGGATCCATCACATCCATTGGTTCCGCTGGCCCTCCCACTGGCACAGGTCCAGCCGCGGCGCTGGGAACCGGTATCCACCGCGAATTGCCTACCGGCGCAGCTTTGTTGGTGGTTCATCGTGGACCCGCCGAGGGCAGTGAGTTCCTCCTTCCCGCTGATTCGGACATCGTGGGTGTCGGTCGTTCCCCGGAGTCTGAGGTGTTCTTGGACGACGTCACGGTCAGCCGCCGCCACGCGGAGTTCCGTCGCGGGGCCGATGGCTGGAGTGTTCGCGACGTGGGTAGCTTGAACGGGACCTACGTCAACCGTGTGCGCGTCGACGATCAGCAGTTGCAAGGAGGCGATGAAGTTCAGGTCGGCAAATTCCGCTTCATCTTCCTGGTCGGTACCGAGCCGGGAGCCTGAACGCGGGGCATGAGCGCGCGTCAGGAGTCCGAAGATTCAACGCGGGGGACCTTGAGTATCGGTGAAGTCCTCAGCGTCTTGAAGCGTGAGTTCCCCGATGTGACCATCAGCAAGATCCGGTTCCTGGAGACCGAAGGTCTCATCACCCCCGCACGAACTTCCAGCGGCTACCGCAGATTCAGCGACGACGACGTCCGTCGTTTGCGCGACGTACTGACGTTGCAGCGCGATCAGTATCTGCCACTCAAGGTGATTCGCGAGCAACTCGACAAGTCCGCCGACGACGCTCCGGCAGCTGCCGGAAGCGGCATCCGCCCCGAAGACTTCCGCCCTGGTGCAGGCCGCGTTCGGCTGACGCGCAGCGAGTTGGCGGAGATGGCGGAATTAGAGGAAGCCTACGTGGCCGAACTCGAATCGTTGGGTCTGGTGTGGGTCAGTCCAGCGGGTCACTACGACGAAGATGCCGTGATCATCTGCCAACTCGCTGCTCGGTTGTCGCAGTTCGGCTTCGAAGGACGCCACATGCGCAGTTTCCGGGTTGTGGCCGATCGGGAGACGGGCTTGATCGAGCAGATGGCCACGCCATTCTCCAAGACCACCGGAAGAGAGCGCGACTCCAGGGTGCGAGCCCAGGAGGCCGTTCGCGAGATTGCGGCACTGTTCGTTCAGTTGCACGGAGCGCTTCTGCGGGCGGAACTCATCCGTTCGGGCAAGGCCTGATTTCGCTCACAGCGTCCCACTCAGGCGCTCACAACCGATCGCTGACGGTTAGCCTGGTCTCATGATTCCGATGGAGGTTGTAGGCGTTCGTATGGAAATGCCCTCGAATACCCCGATCGTGCTGCTCAGGGAGAGCGAGGGGGAGCGCTACCTGCCGATCTGGGTCGGCGCCGTGGAGGCGACGGCTATCGCCTATGCCCAACAAGGAGTAGTGCCCCCGCGTCCACTCACGCACGACCTCATGAAGGACCTTCTCGAAGCACTGGACGCGAAAGTGACCGAGGTCCGCATCACCGGCCTGGAGGACGGGGTCTTCTACGCGGTGATCGTTTTCGAATCCGGGCTCGAGGTCGAGGCTCGACCCTCCGATGCGATCGCACTGGCCCTTCGGGCGGACGTGCCGATCGTCGGCTCCGAAGCGGTCTTGGACGAGGCGGGCATCGAGATCCCGACAGAGGACGAGCCGGTGGAAGAGGACCAGGTCGAGAAATTCCGCGAGTTCTTGGATCAGGTTTCACCGGAGGATTTCGGCGCGCCAGGCGCCACTTCGTGAGGCGCTCAGCCTTCAGTTCACCTTGAGACTTACGTCCACGACACCGTGGCGTGTCGCGTTGGCGGCGTGGGGGAGCATCCCTAAGTTCGCACCTGTTCGTCTTCCCCTGCGGATCGGATCCGCACCAGGCTTGCTCGCCCGGGACTAAGGTGAAGGCGCGAGGAGGAGGACCCGGTGACCGGAAGTTTCGTTCACTCCGCGGATGCGCGTGCAGCCACCGCCCAAGGAGCCTTATTCGACGACGCCGACCTTCGCCCCTTGCCCCAGAACGTCGGCTACCGAGGACCCATCGCCTGCTCGGCCGCAGGCATCACCTACCGCCAACTCGACTACTGGGCTCGCACCGGACTCGTGGTGCCCTCCGTTCGCGGTGCGTCCGGCTCCGGTTCCCAACGGCTCTACGGCTTCCGTGACATCTTGGTCTTGCGCATCGTCAAGCGCTTGATCGACACCGGCGTCTCCTTGCAGAACATCCGCGCAGCGGTGGATCACCTCGCCACGCGAGACGGCGACGACCTCGCCCGCATCACCTTGATGAGCGATGGTGCCAGCATCTACGAATGTCGCAGCGCCGATGAGGTCATCGACCTGGTGCGTGGGGGGCAGGGCGTCTTCGGTATCGCCGTTGGCAGCGTCTGGCGTGAGGTTGAGGGAACCCTCGCAACTTTGCCGGCGGAGGATCCAGCGGGGGAGTCCGTCGCCCCGGCCGGGATCACGGATGAGTTGGCGAGCCGCCGCGCCCGCCGCGCCGCAGTCTGACCAACGCGCGGCGAGGACTTTGGACTAGTCTTGGGGCTGCTGTTAACCCCATGCGGGAGAGAGCCGCGGCCCACGCCAGGGTCGTAGCCGCCGAAGGAGCAATTGCCCCGACAAACTCTCAGGCACAGGTACCGCATGGGTAGGCATCTCTGGAAAAGGGAGTGATCCCTACCGACGGTGAAAGCCGTGGTTCGCCACGGTGAAGCTCTCAGGTCGCGCATCGCGCGGGTAACAGAGGGGGAGCAGTGACAACTGTTCGCCCACCTGCGCGCCCCTGGAGATGCCATGGATTTCCCCGCCCGTCACATCGGCCCTCGCTCGACGGATGTCGAGGCTATGCTCGCCCAACTCGACTTCCCCGACCTCGATGCATTCATCGATGCCGTGGTGCCGAGCGGCATCAAGGACCTCAACGCCATGTCGCTCCCGCCCGCGGCGAGTGAATCGGAGGCGCTGGCCGAACTGGAACGGCGGATCGAGGGTGTCGAGAGACCCACGAACATGATCGGACTGGGCTATCACGGCACGACTATGCCTGAGGCCATCAAGCGCGGAATCTTGCTGAACGCCGGCTGGTACACGGCCTACACGCCGTATCAGCCGGAGATCGCCCAGGGACGCCTCGAGGCTCTGCTGAACTTCCAAACATTGGTCGAGGACCTCACCGGATTGAACGTCGCCGGTGCGTCCCTGCTGGACGAGCCCACGGCGGTGGCGGAGGCCATCGCTATGGCCGTCAAGCACGGTCCGAAGGGCGTGGAATGCATCGCCATCGATCGGGGAGTGCACCCGCAAACACGAGCGGTGGTCGCTACCCGAGCCGAACCGCTCGGTATCCAGCTCATCGACTTCGACCCTTGCGAAGGATTACCCGACGGTGACCTTTCCGGTGTGGTGATCGCCTATCCAGCATCCACCGGCGCCATCACCAATCCCAGAGCCGTGATCGCTGCAGCAAAGGAGCGGGGCGCACTGGTGATCATCGATGCCGATCCGCTGGCCCTCACCTTGTTGGAATCTCCGGGGGCACTCGGTGCGGACATCGCGGTGGGCTCCATGCAGCGGTTCGGGGTGCCGATGGCATTCGGTGGCCCGCACGCCGGTTACATCGCAGTCCGCGCAGGGTTGGAGCGTTCACTTCCCGGTCGCCTCGTCGGAGTGAGCATCGATGCAGACGGCCGTCCTGCTTACCGGCTTGCGCTGCAAACCCGCGAACAGCACATCCGTCGCGAGAAGGCCACCAGCAACATCTGCACCGCGCAGGTACTGCTCGCGGTCCTTGCAGGAATGTACGCCGTCTACCACGGGCCCGCTGGTCTCGCGGCGATCGCGCTACGGGTGAACGGTCTGGCTTCGCGGTTAAACCCCGGCGCGAAGGACGCTGGGCTCACAACACTCAATGAATTCCTCTTCGACACCGTAGCGATCAGTGCACCCGATAACGCGCAGGAACTGTTCAACAAAGCCAGCAAGGCCGGAATCAACATCAGATTGGTGAACAAGGACCTTGTCACCTTCACGGTGGATGAGACCACCACGACCGAACAGGCCGAAGCACTCGCAACAGCGCTCGGTTTTGCGCTACCGGATCACGCAGCTAACACTGTCCCCGGTGATCTAGCTCGGACGGGGGATCTGCTGCAATTCCCGGTCTTCCACGCGCATCGCAGCGAAACATCCCTCATGCGTTATATGCGATCTCTCGCGGACAAGGATCTTGCACTGGATCGCACGATGATCCCGCTGGGTTCGTGCACGATGAAGCTCAATGCTGCTGCCGAGATGGCACCCATCACCTGGCCGCAGTTCGCTGAAATCCATCCATTCGCGCCAGCGGATCAGGTGGCGCCGTACGTCGACATCATCAACGAGCTCGAGCAATGGCTGACCTCCATCACCGGCTACGACGCCGTCTCGGTGCAGCCGAACGCCGGCTCGCAAGGCGAGTTCGCCGGACTCATGGCCATCCGTGGCTACCACCGTGCGAACGGTGACGACCAGCGCACAGTGTGCTTGATCCCCAGTAGCGCGCACGGCACGAATGCAGCCAGTGCCGTGATGGCGGGTATGAGTGTTGTGGTGGTTGCTACGGACGAGATCGGCGACGTTGACATCGCAGATCTTAAAGCCAAGATCGAGAAGCATAAGGACCACCTCGCTGCGTTGATGATCACGTACCCATCCACGCATGGTGTCTTCGAAGAGGCAGTGCAGGAGATTTGTGCGCTGGTGCACGATGCCGGCGGACAGGTGTACGTCGATGGGGCGAACCTCAATGCGCTCGTGGGGCTGGCCAAGCCGGGCAAGTTCGGTGCGGATGTGTCTCACTTGAACCTGCACAAGACGTTCGCAATCCCGCACGGCGGTGGGGGACCGGGGGTGGGGCCGATCGGAGTGCGTGCGCACCTTGCGCCCTACCTGCCTGGCCACCCACTGCGCCCGGACGCCGGTCCGCAGGGTCGGGGATTCCCCGACGGCGGCAATGGTCCGGTGAGCGGTGCGCCATGGGGTAGCGCCGGCATCCTTCCGATTCCGTGGATGTACATCCGGATGATGGGGGATAGCGGCCTACGCGACGCCACCAGCACAGCGATCGTGAGCGCCAACTACATCGCGCATCGTTTGATGGATCACTACCCGATTCTGTACACCGCACCGAACGGCACCGTGGCGCACGAGTGCATCCTCGATGTTCGTCCGATCACCGCCGCTAGCGGCATCAGCGTCGATGACATCGCCAAGCGGTTGATGGATTACGGATTCCACGCACCCACGATGTCCTTCCCGGTGGCGGGAACGCTCATGGTTGAACCGACCGAAAGTGAGTCCCTTGCCGAGATCGATCGCTTCTGTGACGCGATGATCGCGATCAAGGCCGAAATCGATGCAGTAGCCGCAGGGGAGTGGCCAGCTGATGACAACCCGCTGGTCAATGCCCCGCACACTGCAGACAGCTTGATCGGGGAATGGAATCACCCGTACCCGGCACGCCTTGCCGCATTCCCGGCCCCGGGAATGGAGAACGGCAAGTACTGGCCGCCGGTCAGGCGAATCGATGGCGCCTACGGTGATCGCAACCTGGTGTGTAGCTGCCCGCGTCCGGAGGAACTACAGGCACTCACCCCCTAATCGTTTCCCCCGGATTCCGGGGAAATCGCTTTGCTTCCCCCGGAATCTTGGGGAGCCTGCACGTTTCCCCCGGTTTCCGGGGGAAACGTGTGAGGGGGGGCGGCGCATCTGCAGTACAGGGAATCCGGTTCAGTCGTTCCGACGGGCCCGCACCCACAGGTAGTCCTGGGTGTCCTTGTCGGGGCGGATATGCGCTTGCTCGTACGTGCGTTCGATTGTGAACTCGGCACCGAATAGCACCTCGAAGTCGGCCACAGTCTGTCTGCGCACCGGTAGGCCGGCGCACATCTCCGGTCCGGTCGGTCCGAACCCACCGATGACGACGACCGAACCGGGCGCAGTGCCAGCCCGGAGAACCTGCCCGTATCGGGCGCGATCGACGTCACCGAGCAGGAAGTGCAAAACGGCCCGGTCGTGCCACAAACCGAAGGTTCGCGGGGGAGTCCAGGCCAGAACGTCGGCCTCGATCCAGGTGGCCAGGGCGGCCCGAGCACCCAGCCGCGCCCGTGAGATCCCTAGGGCCACAGGCGACCAGTCGAGGATGCTCACGTCACTCCAGCCGCGGTCCAGGGCTTCGTCGACCCACACGGACGCACCAGCGCCGATGTCGATCGCCGAGGTTCTCGGATCCAGATCACCGATCATCAACCAGCTCGGATCGGCGGTGGACTGGTACCAGCCGCGGGAGGCGTGGTCGCCGGAGAAGGAGACATCCCAGTGGCCTGGTGAGGAGGAACTCACCTCTCGAGCCTACCCTTCGTGACGGACATAATGTGCATTATCGGTTTGCAGTGTCCTAGGGGAGGAAGTACCGAACATTCGGCATGAGGAATCCACGTTCCAGCGACCCGTAGGACATGTCGCTGACTTGATCCCCGATGCTCGGCCCGATCCGCCATCCCTGAGCTGCAAGTTCCTCGCGCGCTGACTTCTTGTACGTGGCGGCGGAGCCGGTATCGGCCGATGATCGCAATCGCACGGATTCCCATTGGCTCATGCCGTTCTCTGCCAGGCAGTCGAGCGTGGCTTGGCGCTGGGACACCGGACGCCCGGTGATGATGGCCGTCGCCATGCCCCAGGAGCGGAAGATCCGGTAGGCCTCGCGACTGGCCTGGATGACTGGCGTCGAGCAAGCCTGAACTGCCTCATTCGATGCTGCCGGGTCGTATCCGAACTGCGGCGTGATGGCCACGCCGATGGGATAGGTGCTGAGCAGTGTGTCGTCGACGTCGAAGACGGCAATCGCCCGGCATTCGCCGATGGCACCCACCGATAACCCTCCGCACTCCCGGCGAAGCCAGTTTCGAGTCCAGGCGACCGCAGCCGCAG
>CAZQRR010000027.1:0-15396 GCA_964595675.1 uncultured Rubrivirga sp.
GCCTGGACGTTGCGCCAAGGGCTCGCTTGCTCTTGAACCGGCGTCGGCTCCGCATTGGCCGCGGGAACAGTCGTGACGACCAGCGCGAGGCTGCTCAGTAGCGCGGTCAGCCGGATCATGTGACCCCCGATCGAGTGGGAAGGTGGGAAGCGTCGAGTTCGTGGCGCAGGGCTGTCATGGTAAGCACAGGCGTCGAAGGAAATGTCGACCCGGTCTGCTTGTTCGGCGCGTCGTCGATCGTCTTGTGAGTGGGGAGAAGGATGAACGTTGTAAGGCGAGTCACGCCTGCATGGACATTCGTCCTGCCCCTCGCCTTCTTCGTCACGTTGGGCACTTGGGCACTGACGAGCCCCGTTGGCTCATCGCCGGATGACGACTACCACCTGTCCTCCGTCTGGTGTGCGGGTGGCGAGCGGCAAGGAGTGTGCGAATGGAATACCGGTGATCCGGATATACGACTGGTTCCGGAATCGGTCGCCCGGGCCCATGAGTGCTTCGCTTTCGATCCGACGGTTACCGGCGCTTGCACCGAGTCCCTGGGTCCCGATGTGGTGGCAACCGACCGCGTGAACGAAGTCAAGGAGCTGTATCCCGGTGGCTTCTATCGGACGATGGGACTGCTGGTCGGTCCAGACGTCGAACGATCGGTCCTGACGATGCGAGTCGTCAACGCTGCCATTGCGTCGCTCTTGCTCGCACTCGCGCTGCGCGTCCTCTCCCCGGCGATTCGATCGTCGGTCGTGGCAGTCGTGCTGGTCGTCTACGTTCCCCTGGGTCTGTTCATCGTGCCGTCGACCAATCCGAGCAGTTGGACGATCACGGGAGTCACCTTCCTGTGGGCTTTCGGCCTCGCATTCGCGGGGCGACGAACGTGGCGATCACGACGCACCTGGGTGCTGCTCATCGCAACCGTCATTTCTGCTGCGTTGGCAATCGGCTCACGAGTCGATGGAGCCGCGTATGTTGCTTTGGTAGTAGCCGTCATCGCGATCCTGACGGGTTTCACCCGCCTGAGACGGGCATGGATCGCATCGACCGTTCTTGCCGGACTCGCGCTCGTTGGCCTCGTTCGATTCCTCACCTTCGGTGCGCCGGGGAGCGGTGTGAGTGGCGGCATGGGTGGAACCGAGCCGGGGATCGGTCTGCTGCTGACGAACATCGTCTTCTTGCCTGTCTACGGCCAGGGCGCGGTCGGCGGCATGCCCCTGGGGTGGAACGACACTGTGCTGCCACCTCTCGTTCCGGTCTTCGGAACATTGGCCCTCGGTGGACTCATTTACCGCGGGCTCAATTTCATGACACTTGCTAAGGCCATCGCTACGCTCGCCGCGCTCAGTGCCCTCCTGGCAGTGCCCCTTGTCTTTCTCCAGCGCGAGGGTTTGGGAGTGGGCGAAGTAGTGCAGGCGCGCTATCTGCTCCCACTGATCATCGTCTTCGTGGCCACGATCAGTCTGTCCGTTCCCTATCGTCGGAATCCGGGATTGCCAATGCCGAGCGCGTTCGGCTGGGTGCTTTTCGTGGGTATGGCTTCGAGCGCTGGCTTGTCACTATGGGTGAACGCGCACAGGTACGCCGCCGGAACATCACGCGGATTGTTCGATATCGACCTGCAAATCGAATGGACGGGACTGTCGAGCATTCCGCTGCCAGCGATCGTAGGGATAGGCGTGGTCGCGACGATCATCTATGCAGCAGCCGCCACGTCAGGCATCCGCCGCGATGGTGAAGGCGACCACCTCACAGGACGAATGGGTTCTCCCACAACTGCATCCCGTCTTGAACCGTGAAGCCCGACAGTGTCGGATGAGTCATCGTGAAGTGAGCCTTGCAGGGTTTGTCGATGAGCAAGCCCCAGCCGCGCTCGAGGAGGAAATACTGAAGCTGACCTTCGCTCAATCGGTTGTGGGTACCGACCGCCATTATGCGCGTGTTGTCTTGGATCGCCCCGGCTGTCTTCTCCAGGAGTTCGAACTCGACTCCTTGCACATCCACATGCAGCAGATCCACCGGTGCGTCTGCAGGCGTTCGGATCGCCTCGAGAAGCTCTTGGATTGCGATCGCGGGAATCTTCGAATGGTGCAGATGGGCACCGCGATAGTCGACGTCGGTTCCAGGCAATGTCCACACTGCAGTTCCCATGTCCTCAATGGGAGCGTCGGGAAATTCCACAGAAGATGTCTCGTGCCACGCCGCTGCTTCGACGACGATCAGCAATTGCTGCCCAAGCCTGCGTTTCGCTACCGCTTCACGAAGCCGCTTGCCGAGTTGATGGGGCTTACCTGACACCGATGCAACGTCGACCATGTTGTCGCGCGCGTTCTGTGCCGCCCATTCGCATTTGCGGCGATCGGCTTCCACAGCGATGCCGATGGCGTCCAGTCGGCGTTGGCGTGCGATCACGAGCGCACTGACCGCCCACGGCGCCCACCCGGCACCGACCTCGACCACCCGCAGCGCGTGATCGGTTACACCGGCAAGTGCACGGGCCATCGCCACGTACTCGAAGTCCTCGGATCGGTAACCATCGTCGGGGATCGGGAGCTGGGTGCTCGTGGTGCCCGCGAGTTCCGGCGGCGCCCACGGCAGCATCGGGATGCGGGTGCGAACTCCCATCCAGTCCACGAGGAATTCCCGATCGGCATCGGGTAGATCATCTGCGCGCAGAGATTCCAGGAGCGCAGGGAAATCGTCGTCCGTGATCGGCACCGCCACCCCGTTACCCAAACTCGGGACGTTCGGCATGGTGACTGCCTTCCTGCGAGTGACCGTTCGGAATGGACCTTCGATCCCGTCTGGCACAACGCTACCGAGTCACGAGAGATCCACTGGGCACTCGCCTAGAGTCATGGCGTGCTGCCTCAACGCGAACTCGGTGATCTGTCGGTATCTGCTGTCGGCCTGGGCTGCATGCCATTGAGTGGTGAACGCATGATCGATCACCGCGAACAAGCAGTTGCGACGATCCACGCTGCGCTCGATGCGGGCATCACGCTTCTCGATACCGCGAACATCTACGCACCCACATGGGATTCCGTCGGGCACAACGAAGCCCTGGTCGCCGAGGCCCTCCGCGGCTACAGCGGATCTGCCGTACTGGACGACGTCCTCGTCACCACCAAAGGGGGTATTACCCGAAGCGACGGTGAAGTGTGGGGAAGAGATTCCAGCCTCGATGGTTTGGTGCGCGCCTGCGAAGCGAGCCTGAGGGCCCTTGGCGTAGATGTGATCGAGTTGTATCAACATCATCGCCACGATCCGCGCCTCACGTACCTCGAACAGGTGAATGCGATGCGATCCTTGAAGGAGCGCGGGCTGGTGCGTCGTATCGGACTGTCGAACGTGACCTTGTCCGAACTGACATTGGCGATCGAGGAACTCGGTGGTCCGCACGAGAACGGCATCGTGTCGGTGCAGAACGAACTCTCACCTCGCTACCGAGCCGATCTTGATGTCCTGGATCTATGTGAACGTCGGGGAATCGCATTCCTACCGTGGTCACCGCTCGGGGGTGCCACCCACGCCCATGACATTGGCTCCCGCTACTCCGAATTCGCGCAAGTTGCCCAGGAACACCAGGCAACACCGCAGGAAGTGACGTTGGCCTGGTTGCTTCGAATGTCGCCGGTGATCATCCCCATTCCGGGGGCTACTCGACCGCAGACCATCGAATCGATCGTTCGGTCCTTGGACGTGCACCTGACCGATGAGCAGTTCGATCGGCTTCAGGACACCGAACCAGAACACACTTCGATGTATCCCGAAGACCAACCGCGAAGCCCCCTTCGCTAGTTGGAGCTACGCGCTCGGTTGCGTGGTCTTGAGGTACTGCTCGTAGGGCACGAAGCACTGCGCGGTGCGATCACCGTCCTGCCATCCCACGCGGGTAGGCCAGATGGCCCACCACGGGTAGAAACTCTTTCGCACGGTGTACCTATTCCCAATCTTCTGACAAATTCGTTTGGCCTTACGTTCAACCGAACGACTCCCGGGAAAGTTGCTGCCAACCTTCCCGAGATCTTGTTCGGCGACCATGATCCAGTTCCTATTCGGCTTGGTGCACGGGAAGGCGCTCTTGGTTCTCGAGCCTGGAACCGAGGGTGTGCAGAAGTTGAATTGCTCGCGCGGCGTTGCGGCCACGAGTTGCTGCGCTGTTCCACTGAATCGGGTGAAACTCTTGCCACCACGCAGCACGACGTCACAGCGCACCCAGCGCTCGCCAGCGTTCCACTGAGCTGCAGTGGGGAACACCGTCACGACCTGGAAGCGAGAGGGAATATCGGAGTTGCTCAGACCCAAGTAGGCGTTCTTGGCCTCGAGGCTGCAGGCCTGGGTGGCTCGCAGCCTCGCCTTGGCGTTCGCTTTATCCGGCACACCGAAGCCATCGCTCAGTGAACCGACATAGAAGGTCTGCGCAGTGTGGGGACCCTCGCACGGAACGGGAGCTGCATTCGCAGCCTGCGACTTGGACCCCGAGGCGCGGTAGTCGTAGCAGGCGTCCTGGGCTGCGGGGGATTTCGGTTGCATGGCCGCTGCCGGGGGCGCTGTGTGGGCTGAGAGTGGAATCGCCAACCCGATCACTACGACAAGCGCACCAGCGGAAACAACCCGCACGACCGGACCTCCCTCGTGGCGTGAATCGGCCATCCTTGAAGCCCGCACGATAGTCAGCACCGGAATGACGGGTGTGCGACCGGTGGGGACAGCCGGGCAAACCGGTTGTGTCCAACCGCGCGCCCCGACAGACTGACTGCCATGGCCGTGGTGAGTGTGTTGAGTCTGAAAGGTGGCGTCGGCAAGACGTCGGTGGTCCTTGGGTTGGCGGGGGCCGCAACGGTCCGCGGGTTGGCCACCTTGGTGGTGGATCTGGACCCTCAGGGCAACGCGACCTCCCTGCTGAAGTCACACAAGCCGCGCACCACGGTTGCCGATGTGCTGGGCCACCCCACCCGGGAGAGCATCGAGGCTGCACTGACCCCCTGCGATTGGGAGGTGGCCCCAGGCGAGGTGGATGTGCTCCCTGGTCACGCCAACACCATCCGCTTCGACGCATGGACCGGTGGCCCGTGGCGACCGAAGTTGTCGCGCGCCTTGTCCCACCTGGACGGCTACGACCTCGTGCTCATCGACTGCCCGCCATCCCTGGGTGCGCTCACCCGCGAGGCCCTCGCTGCGTCCGATCTAGCACTCGTGGTGACCACGCCCTCGTACTTCGGTGCGCAAGGGGTGGAGCGGGCTATGGCGGAGATCGACGAAGTCCGCAAGAACCACAACCCGGACCTGCAGCTCGCAGGAATCGTTGTGAACCGGGTCCGGTCGGTTGCCGAGGAGCATCAATACCGGGAGAACGAACTCGTGGAGATCTACGGGCGCACCACCGTGTTGAAGCCGCTCATGCCCGAGCGCATCGCGGTTCAACAGGCAGAGGGTTACGGCCAGCCGGTTCAGTTGGTGCGCACCGCAGGTGGTCGCGAGGTGGCGGAGATCTACGACGCCTACCTAACGAAGCTCTTGAAGTTGTCGCGCTAAAGCGCGTCAGGGAGAGTTCGCATCACGCATCGTGGGCGGAACGTGCGCTAGCAGTTTGCGGTCGAACACGATCGCCGATGCGATGGCGAAAGCCAACATCCCGATGGACAGCACGATCAACCATCCGGGGATGTCTCCCGCCCCGGTGATGTTCGGCGGATCATCGGGACACATGCCCAGGCCGCACTCGGGGATCACGCTGATGGCGATGACCAGCAGGTCGAGGAGGGCCCAGATGATCGCGGTCAGGGCGAACACCCGGAACCACCGCCGTTCGTAACGGATGCCGTCGTCGTTCGGGTCGAACTGCGCACTCCACAGCAGCATCGCCGAACACCCGACGATCGCGATGACGAACGTCACGAATGCCCAGGTGTAGAGGTGGAGTCCGAACACTGCCGGTCCGTAGCCAGGATCGCCCGGCTGAATGTGCAGCAGGATCTGTCGGATGCTGCCGGCGGATCCGACCACGGCGGCGAGGATGCTCAAGGCGTAATGCGCCGGCCGAATGCCCCACAGCAGATTCATGATCGGTCCGACTGCCAAACCGATCATCGCGCTGCGCTGGACCAAACACAGGGGACACGGTTGCTCCCCGACCCCCAATTGAAGGTGCAGTGATCCGGCGAGGACGCCTATCAGGGCGAAGAGCGCGAGGACGTTGATGATGCGGGCGATGTGCGTTGCGTCGGCTTCGACGCGGTATTCGAGTTCCTTGATGGCCATCAGAAGCTCAAGGGAATCGGATCGGTCATGTGCAACCGCAGGATCAACGCGGTCCACACGAGCGCAGCGACCGTTAGAGGTATCACCCAGTTACGACGAAAGAAGACCCCGAGGAAGACCACGATCCACAGGATGAACATCGACAACATCACGACCTCAGGCTATCGACCGAAATCCCTCCTTCGGGGGAATTCGTGATTGCCGGCGGGTGGAAGCAGCGCATCACCGCTAGGCTCGCCCCCGCGGCAAACGCGCAAGAATCTCGGAAAACAGCTCGATCGACTGCGACAGCCGCCCCCGTGCGCGAAAGCGAGGCCCAGAGTGAAGATCGTCATCCCAGCCGAGACCCGACCCGGTGAGCGGCGTGTGGCAATGGTGCCGTCGGTGGTCCGCAAGTTCACCCAGCTGGGATTCGAGGTGGCGGTCCAGTCCGGAGCCGGGCGCGAGGCATTCGCCACCGACGATGCCTACAGGGCCGCCGAAGCTTCGATCTTCGATGAAGCCTCGTTGATGGACCAGATCGCCAGCGCCGATGTGGTTGCGAGCGTTCGCCCACTCGACTACGGCCGCGCGAGCCGGCTTCGCAAAGGCGCGGTTGCCATTTCGTTCCTGTCGCCGGCGAACGACGTCGAGACCGTCAAGGCGCTTCGCGATGCTGGTGCTACTGGGTTGTCCTTCGATCTGCTTCCGCGCATCTCGCGTGCCCAGTCGATGGACGCCCTCACCTCCCAGGCCCTGGTTGCCGGCTACCGAGCGGCTTTGGTGGGAGCCGACAGGCTGCCCTCCTTCTTTCCGCTCTTCATGACCGCTGCAGGAACGATCCAACCTGCGAAGGTGTTGGTTCTCGGGGCCGGCGTTGCGGGCCTGCAGGCGATCGCCACCGCCAAGCGGATCGGCGCGAAGGTTTCGGCCTACGACGTTCGCCCCGCCAGCGCCGACGAAGTCAAGTCGATGGGTGCGACCTTCATCACGCTCGATCTGGAAGCACTCGAAGGCGCAGGTGGATACGCACGCGAGATGACTGAAGACCGAGCAGCGCGCCAACGTGAGTTGCTCACCCCCTACATCGCCGATGCGGATGTGCTCATCACCACTGCTGCGATACCGGGACGTGAGGCGCCGTTGCTCGTCACGCGAGCCATGGTCGAGCAGATGAAGCCCGGCTCGGTGGTGGTTGATCTAGCCAGCGAGACCGGTGGCAACGTCGAAGGTTCGGTGTCAGGAGAGGAAGTGACGATCGGAGGAGCCACGGTGTGGGGGGCCAAGGACGTGGCCAGCGAGATGCCGGTTCACGCCTCGCAGTTGTATGCGATGAATGTGGCGGCCCTGGCCGCCCTTCTGGTGAAAGACGAGGAGTTCGTCGTGGACCTCGAGGACGAGATCCTCGACGGCTGCGCCGTGGTCTACAACGGGGAAGTTCGCAACGAGGCGGCGCTGCAGGCGCTGCAGGGAGGTGCGTGAGCATGGATGGAATCGCACTGCTGACGATCTTCATCTTGAGCATCTTCGTGGGTTTCGAAGTCGTGTCGAAGGTCTCGACCGTCTTGCACACGCCCTTGATGTCCGGCGCGAACGCAATTCACGGTGTGGTCGTGATGGGCGCGATCATCGTCGCGGGCGAATCCCCACCTGGATCCCTGGAACTGTGGATCGCCTTGGCTGCAGTCCTCCTGGGTGCGATCAACCTGGTGGGCGGTTTCGTGGTGACCGACCGGATGCTGGAGATGTTCAAGCCTAAGAAGCCCGTCGCTCCCGCCAAGGAAGGCGGTCCGGCATGACGAAAGGACACGTCGATCCCACCTGGGTTCAACTGAGTTACCTCGTCGCGGCGGTTTTGTTCATCATCGCGCTCAAGTCGATGTCATCGCCGCGAACGGCTCGCTCCGGTCTGGTCACCGGCGCGGTCGGTGCGACCTTGGCAACAGGCGTTCTGTTCTTCAGCGGCATCGAGTTGGCGAACCTTGCTCTCATCATCGGCTTCTTGGTCGTGGGATCTGTGGTCGGACTCATCGCCGCTCGACGCGTGAAGATGACCGCGATGCCTCAGTTGGTCGCGCTGTTCAACGGCGTGGGCGGCGGTGCTGCGGCGCTGATCGCCGTCGTGGAATATCTGGTGGTCGGCTCCGAGGATCTGCTGTTCTTGATCTTCACCGTCGCCACGGTCATCATCGGCGCATTCGCGTTCTCCGGCTCGATCGTCACGTTCTTGAAGCTCCAAGAATTGATGACCACAAGACCGGTCGTGATCCCGCTGGGCAAGTGGATCACCATCCTGGTTGCCGTAGCGACGATCGGCGGTGGCGTGTGGTTGATCGTTGATCCCCAACAGTGGCTGCTGTGGGCACTGCTGGCCCTCTCGCTTGTCTTCGGTGTGTTGTTCGTGTTGCCCGTGGGTGGCGCGGACGTGCCCATCGTCATTTCGCTGCTGAATGCCATGACGGGTCTAGCTGTGGCTGCATCCGGTTACGTCCTCAATAACGTGTTGTTGCTGATCGCGGGAACACTCGTGGGTGCGTCCGGCACGCTACTGACGAACCTGATGGCCAAGGCCATGGGTCGCCCGCTCACCTCCACGCTGTTCGGGGCCTTCTCCGGAACCACGGCCGGCGGTGGCGGTACAGGCTCGGATCGGCCGGTGCGGTCGAGTTCTCCGAACGATGTCGCGATCATGCTCGGCTTCGCCAACAAGGTCATCTTGGTTCCCGGATACGGACTCGCGGTTGCACAGGCCCAGAGCACTTTGCGCGAACTCGCCGACCTGCTGGCCGAGAAGGGCATCGAGGTCGATTACGCGATCCATCCAGTGGCCGGACGTATGCCCGGCCATATGAACGTTCTCCTGGCCGAGGCGAATGTGCCTTACGAGCAACTCAAGGAGATGGACGAGATCAATCCTGAGTTCTCGGCCACCGATGTGGTGCTCGTGGTCGGTGCGAACGACGTCGTGAACCCGGCCGCCCGAACCGACCAGAGTGCACCCATCTATGGAATGCCGATCCTCGACGTGGATGCTGCGCAGCAGATCGTGTTCCTGAAACGTTCGATGCGACCGGGCTTCGCGGGGATCGAGAACGAGATCCTCTACGACCCCAAGACCACGTTGCTCTTCGGCGACGCCAAGGAGTCACTCACCAAGGTGGTCGCGGCCCTCAAGAACGTCTAGCCGTTTCCCCCGGATTCCGGGGGATGCGTTCAGCCTGGCGCCGATTCCGGGGGAAGCGAAGCGAATCCCCCGGAATCCGGGGGAAACGGGGGTGGGGGGTTATGCCACGCCGTACAGGCGGTCGCCGGCGTCGCCGAGCCCGGGAACGATGTAGCCCTTCTCGTTCAGCTTCTCGTCCAAGCCCGCGGTCACGACGGTTACGTCCACGTCTTTGCTGCCGTAAGCCTGCTCCATGTGGGCCAAGCCCTCGGGCGCTGCAAGCAAGCAGATCGCGGTGACGTCTTTGGCTCCTCGCTCGAGCAGGATGTCGATGGCAGCGACCAAAGTGCCACCGGTTGCCAGCATCGGGTCGAGGACGAACACCTGACGATCGTGCATGTCGTGCGGCAATCGATCCGCGTAGATCGACGCGGTGAGAGTCGCGTCGTCGCGCACCAACCCCAGGAAACCAACCTCGGCTGTGGGCATCAATTTGACCATGCCGTTGAGCATGCCCAGGCCTGCGCGCAGGATCGGCACTACCAAGGGCTTCGGCTCACCGAGTTCGTAACCGATCGTGGGTGCCACGGGGGTCGTGATCTGCTCTGGATGGATGGTCAGTGACCGGGTGGCCTCGTAGGCCAGAAGGGTGACCAACTCCTCGGCCAGCAGGCGGAATGTGGCCGACGACGTTTCTTCGCGCCGCAAGCGGCTCATCTTGTGGGCAACCAGCGGATGATCGATCACCAAGGTACGCATGAAGCGCAGGGTAGTCGTATGCGTGACGTGCATGCGCGGCTCATGACACGATCTACCCATGGGCACGCAGGTAGTCAGCGCCGAGGACATCGAGCAATCCATCGTCTTCTGGCGGGAAGAGGGTGCCTGGCAGGTCTCGAGCATCCCCGCCGCTAACGCGGTTTCCATGGATTCGCTCATCACCGCCTTGTCTCGATTCCCCGGTGAGGGAGGCGTCTTCGCTGCTGTGACCATCGGGGACGACTTCTTCTTGCTGCTGCGTGAGAGTGCAAAGGGTCGTTGGATCCTGCTCAGCGACGGTGCAGCTTCCTGGGATTGGTCCTTGGCGGAGGAAGCAGTCGACATGCTCGGTTTGGGAGACGACGACGTCGAGGAATTCGAACCAGCGGGCGACACCCGACTCCTGGAGGAATTCGGCATCAGCGGTGAGGACATCGAGTTGCTCTGCGCAAACGAGGAGCTCTACCCCGATGAGCAATTGAGCCAGATCGCCGAGCGGCTTGGCATCGCAGCCCAGTGGGCGCGCGCGAGCAGGTGATGGGTACCCGCAGGTGATGGGCACGCGCGAGCAGCAGTTCGATTCCTGGATGCAGATAGCGCTGATCGAAGCCCGTTCGGCCGGTGAACGAGGTGAGATTCCGATCGGGGCTGTGGTGATCGATCCCGATGGTCACGTTCTCTCCGTTGCCGGCAACCGACGCGAAGGTGATCAAGATCCGACTGCGCATGCCGAGGTTCTGGCACTTCGGGCTGCTGGGCAGCAACGGGGTGACTGGAGACTCACCGACTGCACGCTCGTGGTGACCGTCGAACCATGTCCCATGTGTGCGGGAGCGACGATGATGGCGCGCATCCGCACGCTGGTGATCGGTGCGTGGAATAGCGAGTACGGGGCGGCCGGTTCTCGCTGGGATCTGGTTCGCGATCGACGTCTGAACCATGTGGTCGAGGTGGTGAGCGGTGTTCGAGCGGGGGAATGCGCTGCGGTCTTGCAGGAATTCCTTGCCCAGCAGCGGGAAAGCGGTGGTCCGGCCCCGGCCTAGAGTGTGGACCGATGAGCACTATCGGCCCTGTTCGACGATCTCCGGCCCGCCGTCCGCGGTGGCTGGTCGTCCTCCTCGTGGCCGTCTCCATGCTCGTACTTTTCGCCATCGGCTTCGCCGCATCCTTGCTCCTCGACGGGCAGCAGGTGGACGTGGTTGCATCCCAATCCGGCGATTCGGCTGATCCGCAAGGTGTCGACGGTGATGCCACTGCGGAGCCGGAACCGTGTGAGACGACCTTGGTGGCACCGGCCGAGGTCCTGCCGCGTCCGGACGCGGTGGTGGTGAACGTCTTCAACTCGACCCAGCGTGGTGGCCTCGCCGGCACCACCGCGCAGGAGTTGAGTCAACGAGGTTTTCGCATCAACAAAGTCGAGAACGATCCCCTTGGTGTGTCCTTGAGGGGGATCGGAGAGATCCGCTTCGGACCCAACGGTGCCGACAACGCGCGCCTTCTCGCGTTCTACTTCCCGGGAGCGGTCTTGGTCGACGACGGACGTGAAAGTCCGCGCGTTGACATCTCGCTCGGTCGCGGATTCGAAGCTATGGAGGACCAGGCGTTGGTTGCCGCGACGTTGGCGTCGCCTTCACCCTCCCTATCGGGTCCGGGCTGCCCGAGCGATTAGCACCCGAACCGCCTCACCGAACGGTGCGAACGCTGGATTGGTGGTCTGTCCAGCTCGGTAGCGAGCCCAGATCTGTTGCAGGATCACCGCGAGTCGAAACAACCCGTACACCTCGTAGAAGTTCCAGTTCACCTCGGCGAATCCCATGCGCTCGGTGTAGCGATCCATGATCTGCTGCCGGGTGGGCATGCCCGGCAGATCGCTCGGTTGACGTTTGAGTGCGGCGAAGGCTGGATCGATATCCGCATCGGTCGAATCGATCCAGTACGCCAGGGCTGCCCCCACATCCATGAGTGGATCACCGATGGTGGCCATTTCCCAGTCCAAGACACCGATGATCCGAGGTTCGCGACCAGCCATGATCGACGCGCTGTCCATGATCATGTTGTCCAGACGCCAATCACCATGGATAACGCAGGACGTGACATCGGCGGGGCGGTTGGATTCCAGCCAGGCCATGACGTCCTCGGCGTCCGGAACGTCGTCGGTGCGTGCTCGCCGGTATCTGTCCGACCATCCGAACACTTGTCGGTCCACGTAGCCGAGCCCCTTACCCCAATCCGACAGGCCTGCGGCATCGACGTCCACACTGTGCAGGTCGGCCCACCGATCGACGTAGACACCCCCCACAGCTGCGGCGATATCCGGGGTAAGCACCGACGCGGTGTCCGGTCTGAGGATCGTTCCCGCTACGTAGTCCATGACGTAGAAGGAAGAGCCGATGACCGATTCGTCTGTGCAGTAGGCCCGGACCGCAGGCACGTAGGGATAGGGCTTCGCGAGGTGCTCGAGCACGTGGACTTCACGTCCCATGTCATGAGCCGATGCCGCTTTCGTTCCGGCAGGTGGGCGGCGAAGAACCAGCTCGAGGTCGGGATAGATCAGTCGATACGTCAGATTCGATGCGCCTCGGGTGAACTGCTCCACCTCGGGGAGACCTGCGGGAAGATCGGATAACTGTCCGCGAAGCCAGCCATCCATGGCGACGACGTCGAAGGCATCTTCGCTCCGAACATCGGATCGATCGGTCATGTGCGCCTGAGTTCCACCCGTGCGATGTCGCGCAGGTGGACCTCGTCCGGCCCATCTGCCAAACGGAGCGAACGCGCTCCGGCGTACATCGAGGCCAGCGGGAAGTCGTCGCTCACTCCACCGCCACCGTGAATCTGGATGGCGCGGTCGACGACATCGCAGGCCACTCGAGGAGCGACCACCTTGATCGCCGCGATCTCCGTCCGCGCGCCCTTGGCACCGACCTCATCGATCATCGCAGCGGCCTTCAAGGTGAGCAGCCGGGCCTGCTCGATTTCGATTCGTGACAACGCGATGGCCTCGCGCACTACCCCTTGATCGGCCAGAGGCTTACCGAAGGTGACGCGCTCTTTGGCGCGCGCCACCATCATCTCGAGAGCGCGTTCGGCGATACCGATCATCCGCATGCAGTGATGGATGCGTCCAGGTCCCAAACGGGCCTGGGCGATGGCGAATCCGGCACCTTCCTCGCCGATGAGGTTCGAGATCGGCACTCGAACATCGGTGAATTCGATCTCGCCATGACCGTGCTGATCGTGGTACCCGAAGACCGGAAGTGAGCGGTGCACCGTGACCCCGGGGGTATTCATCGGCACGAGCACCATCGACTGTTGCCGGTGCGCCTCGGCATTCGGATCGGTCTTGCCCATCACGATCAAGATCTCGCATCGCGGATCCAAGGCCCCGGTGGTCCACCACTTGCGACCGTTGATCACATACTCGTCACCGTCGCGCTCGATGCGCGTTGCGATGTTCGTTGCATCGGAGGAAGCAACGTCGGGTTCGGTCATGGCGAATCCGCTGCGGATGCGCCCATCCAGCAAGGGTTGCAGCCAACGCTGTTGCTGATCGACGGATCCGAACATATGCAGGACTTCCATGTTCCCGGTATCGGGTGCTGAGCAGTTGAAGGCTTCTGGAGCGATCTCGACCGAACGGCCAGTCCACTCCGCGACGTGCGCATAGTCCAAAACCGTCAACCCGTGCTCAGGGTCGGTGGAATCGGGTAGGAACAGATTCCACAGTCCGCGCTCTCGCGCAGCGACCTTGAGATCCTCGACGATCTGTGGCAGGTCGTGCAGACGACCCTCACCTGCGAGGTCTCGACGCTGTTGGGCGTAGATGGGCTCAGCGGGGTAGACGAACTCGTCGAGGAAGGCTCGCGTGCGATCCACGTAGTCCGCGGCGCGCTTACCAGGTCCCAAGTCCATGTTCAGTCCTCCGACGACGAGCTGGGTTCACTCGCAAGTTCGGTGGGGGAATGATCCTCGGACTGCAGGGAATCGATCAGTTCGTATCGCTTGCCGTATATGTCGAGCAAGGACAGCAGCATCGCCGTGACCGGAATCGCCAGGAACGCTCCCGCAACCCCGAACAGCGACGCGCCGAGTAGAACCGACCCGAATGCAACCGCCGGATTCACATTGACAGCCTTCGCACTGATGCGAGGTTCGATCGTCAGGTTCTCCACCTGCTGGTAGATGATCGCCCAGACGAGTGCCAGTACACCCACGAGCGGGTTCTCGCTGAGCAAGCCCACGAGGACGGGAAGGGCGATCGCGATGTAGGTGCCGATCGTTGGCACGAACTGCGCGACGATTCCGGTCCATAGTGCCAGTGGCAGCCAGTAAGGCATGTCGATGATCAAGAAGACAATGCCGGTGGTGATCGAGTTGATCGTCGCCAGGATCACGCGCGCTCCGATGTATCCACCTGTCTTCTGCGATGTGAGCCGCCACACGTCCAATACGAATGCCTGAGCGCGATCGGGGAAAAGGCCAGCCACCCAGCGCTGGAACTGCGGCAACTGCGCGGAGAAGTAGAACAGGAAAAGTCCGAAGGTGAAGATGCTGAAGACGCTGCCCACGATTGAGGTGACGAATCCGAGAATGCCCAGCGCGATCTCGCCGGCGTAGAGCGCGAGGTCGGCTGTCTCGACATCGAACATCGCCAGGATGTCGTTGAACTCATAAGCGGTGCCAAGTTGCTGATTGGCCCAGGACAACGCTTGCTTGATGACATCTGGCACCGCCATGGCCAACTGCACGAGTTGGTCGATGAGCAGGCTCCCGAAGGCAAACAAGAAGAACGCCGCGAACAGCAGGAAGGCGATCATCACCAAGATCGTCGCCAGACCACGCTTCATCCGACGGGAAAGCCGATCCACGACCGGTGCCATCGCAAGAGCAGCGAACCACGCCATCAAGATGACGAAGAGGATCCCTCCGCCGTCTTCGAGCAAGAACTGCACGAACAGGGCTAGGGCCAACAGGGCCAGGACGACGAGTCCGACCTTCCAGACATTTCGCGGGCTGAACCGGACTTCTCTGATCGACGGCGGTGTGGACTGGGTGTCTGCCATGGGTCGATCCAACCGCATGAGGCTGGACTCTTGGGCGTGCAGAGGAAATCCTGCGAGAAGTTATGGCGGCGGGACCCGTCGCAGTCGACTGGGTCGACCGCTCCTCCCAAATCCCCCGAAAAATCTGGCGGTGGCGGTGGGATTTGAACCCACGGTGAGGTTGCCCCCACACGCGCTTTC
>CAZQRR010000028.1:0-15209 GCA_964595675.1 uncultured Rubrivirga sp.
CGGGATGTTCCTCAACGCGAAACTCCCCGCCTACAAGCGCACTGAGCCAGACAAGTTACGCGTTCCCATGGACGAACTGCCCGCCGTCATCACGTGGAACGTCGAGGAATAGCGACCGTGACTGCGGCGTCCGTGGTGGCCGTCCTCCCCCACTTCCTGGGCTCACCGGCCCGACTCCAAGAACAGCTAGCCGCGACCCTCGGGCAGCAGAGATGCCCGGAGCTTCGCGTCGTCGTCGTAGTCAACGATCCGAATAACCGGGCCTTCAAGGCAGTAACGGACATTCCCGCAGTCGAAATCCTCGAGCCGGGACTGAACATGGGGTACGTGGGGGCGCTGGAGTGGGTGCGCCGACGATCGTCCGCGGACTACCTGTGGGTGCTTCAAGAAGACCTACTTCCGCTACCGGACTGCCTCGAGCGGTTGCTTGCAGCATTCGACGGGCATCGGGGGGAGTCTCCGCTCGCGATCGCATCACCGGTCGTGGTGGAGGGAGTTTGCGGGGAGGGTCCTAGGCCTCGCCTATTCCAGTTCCATCTCGATACCGGCCTCAGGATTCCCCTGACCGAGCAGATCGGGTCAAGCCGATTCGATCCCCTGACATGGGACGAGGGCCGCACCGTGAGCTACGTCCCCTTGTCCGGAGCACTGCTTGACCTGAAGGCGCTGGAGTCCACCGACGGTTTCGACGTGAGCCTGTGGCCGCTGCAGTACGTGGACGTGGACATGTGCATCGCGGTGCAAGCCAAGGGTTACGCCATCCAGCTGGTAGCCGATGCCCGGATCCGCCATGACCTGGACACCTCGCGCCACTACTCGCCATTCCACGACTGGAAACTGCTCGCCAACACCCGAAATAAACCCCGCTTGATCGCCAAGTACTCCCCCGCTGCGACGGACACCGGTGCTCGAGCATCGGATCTAGTGGCCGATATCCCACCGGACATCGTGTACTCACTCGCGCAATCCATGTCGGGGTTCGCGTCCGACTACTCGCAATGGGTGCACGCGAATTTCCGCAAGAAGCTCACCTGGCACGGCAAGCGGGTGCTACGCCGGATCAGGCGGATGCTGAAATGAGGTTTGCGGTGCTCAAGTGGCGTCGATTGAAGTCCAGCCCGAGTCATCGCTGGCCATTCAGGTAGCGTCGCACCTCCGTTTGGATCGAGGAGTGATGTAGTGGCAGCGAAGGTGAATGGATCGCCGCGTGCGGAGTCAGACGCCATTCCCGAGGTCGACGTCGTGATCTCGGTACTCAACGGTCTTCCCTACCTCCGCGATGCCGTTACGTCTGCCTTAGCCCAGACGGGCGTGCGGACCCACGTCTTCGTTGTCGACGGGGGAAGTACGGATGGAACCATCGAAGCGGTTCGGGCATGGGGATTCGACGATGTGACGCTCATCAGTGGACAGGGTCATCTCAGTACGTGCGCGGCACGCAACCTCGGTGCCGAGCTCGGCACGGCACCCTGGATCTGCTTCCTCGACGCAGATGACATGTGGCCACCTACTCGCACCATCGGGCTCATTGAGGCCATCCAGTCCCCAGCCATACAGATCGCCACCGGCCGCATGCTGACTTTCACCGGCGATCACCTGCCAGATGACATCGATCAACTAACGAGTCCAGCCGCGATTCCTGCGATGTGTATCGGCAGCCACGCCATTGGCAAAGAACTCTACGAGCGTGTCGGGCCTTTCAACACTGACTTGAATGTTGCTGAGTTCGTTGAGTGGATGGCTCGAGCACGCTCCATGGGCATCGAGGAAATTCATATTCCTGAAATTGCATTGTTTCGTCGCAACCATGGTGGAAACACCAGCCGACGCCGCCAAGCGTCTTACCGATCCGATGTGCCCGACATCGTGAAGGCACACTTGGCAAGAAAGCGCGCAGCGTCGCATAACTCAACTCATTAACGTTGGTGGTTCGGCGCTCGCAGCCGCTTGGATTCCTCGGAAGCCGATACCGGGCTCCTCAAGCCCTTTTCGGTGACTGGTGACGTGCCAGCATCCCTGAAGCAGCCGTCGGGTCACGACTCGGAACCCTGACACAATCGTCAAATGCGAAATCCGACGTCGAAGCCGATACACCAGCCGCGCAGTTGCGGATCCGTCATCGGCGCCACCGAGAGCAGGACCCTTCCATTAGGTGATGATGAAATGCACCGGCCAAAGCGATACTGGCGAGTGGGCGCACTTGAGCACCTCATCGGCGAGTTCAATTGCCTTAAGCTCGACAGATTGCGGAGTCTGGAGATGCGCATCGCTCGCAGGGATGTCTGTCAGGACATCTGGTTGAACTAGCCTCGGCAGCAGGTCACTTCGAAGTTGCGATGGCAACTGTTCGACAATTGCGCGCATGGAAACACGAGTGCCAGATCGGATTTCAACAACCCCTGAGACCTTTTCTCGCCAAATCAAGCGGAGCTCTGACAAAGCCACTGGCCAGTGGACGTAGTCGCGGACGACATTGACGACAGGAGACTCGGGCTTTTCCCGTTGCCCATGTGTGTTCGCGATGGCGAGGCATAGTGAATGCAGGCCGGATGAGAATTGATGAGGAAGGCCATGCAGGTTGTGCACACGTGCAACGACAGATCCCTCGTACTGCAAGACCTCCCTCGTTCCCGCCTTCTTGGATTCGCCGTACCTGAGAATTGACCGAGCAACCTTTGGATCAGCCTCCTCACGTGCCGACACCAGTTCGGCGGCGGACCCGATATGGACAACCCTTAGGGACCTCTTCTTCGCCACATCCACGACGGTGCGTGGTACCAACTGGTTCGCAAGAGCCAATTGTTCGTCAGTCCCTTGGCGTCGACCGATGCAGTTAATGATCGTGTGGACGGGAACGGCGTCGAGGAACTGGCAAAGAGTCACCTCGAGTCTTGCTAAGTCGGCCGCATTGCGAACGTTCACGCGTGGACCTGCGACGAGATCGTCGGGACAGGATTTGACGAGACTGCCGCCGAGAAGGCCGCTAGCCCCCAACACGACGCCTTGAGGACTCATTCGGAAATCTCCGTCGTAATGGTCACCTTCCGACACCTCGGGGACTGTAGCGAAGTACTTCACTCGGCCGAAGTAGCGGCTTGGGTAGTTGTGAGGTGTTCGGAGCAAGATGCCTCGCATGAAGCCCGGTAGACTTCGTCCCTAAGTGCACGTCCCGTTCTCCTTCTGATGGTGGTCATGCCCGTGGACAACGCGGTCGACATTGATGAACTTTCCTCCGTCTGCCTAATGCGTCCCCGCGAAACGCTGTTCAACCTGGACCGTCATCGTCAGGCATTGTTTGATGAGATCTGCCGAGACAGAGTGGTCCTAGTGACAGGCGCGGCCGGCTTCATCGCTCGAGCAACCCTGAGGCATGTCCTGGATGCCTCGCCGAAGATTCTTTACCTCCTTGACTCCTCGGAGAATGGTCTCGCAGACCTGGCGCGTGAGCTCGTGACCAACCCGAACAAAAGTCCGAGCCTTGATATCAGAATTCGCCTGGTGGACGTCTCCTCCAGACTCCTGAGCGCGGCCGTAGAACCGGAGGTGCAAGTTGACGTGGCTTTCCACTTCGCTGCAGCTAAGCATGTTCGAAGTGAGCGCGACTTGGCCTCCGCACTCCGCATTCTTGAGGTGAACGTTCTGGGCACTGAGAATCTTCTGCGAACCCTCGAACACAGAGGCGATGGGGACGCCCGCGTCTTCGCTGTTTCCACTGACAAGGCCGCCGAGCCAACGAGCCTGATGGGGGCAAGCAAACTCATCATGGAATCGCTCCTATGGGGATTTCCTGGCGGGGCAACCAGTGCGCGCTTCGCAAACGTCTTGTTTTCGTACGGATCACTCACGGAAGCCTGGATATCGCGCCTTTCTCGCCGGCAGCCGTTAAGCAGTCCTAAGGAAGCCTTCCGTTACTTCGTATCACGCCAAGAGGCTGGCGCTCTGTGTGCAAATGCGATGGTTGCGAAGTCGGGAAGTGTGGTGAGCCCATCTGCCAATTTGCTAAGTCCGATAGCGTTCGACCTCCTAGTTGAGCAATTCCTGAATTACTTCGGTCTGCGTGCGACATTCGTTCCCCTCGCTGAGTACGAATCGGATCCTGAGTCAATTCAGCGGTCGACGGAAGGGGTCAAGGAGTACCCAGTCGTACTTACGCCGTTGGACACGGTTGGTGAGAAAACTCAGGAAGTGTTCTGGGCCTCACACGAAGTTCCCGACAAGTGGACCGTAGACATGGATCGCTTGGACGGAATCCCATTGCCTGGTACTGATGATCTAGTCAAGGACTTTCGACGGTGGGCGAAGGACCCTACGTGTGCCGGGGGCTTAGCCGGAATCCGCGCGAGACTGAGGGAAACCCTCCCCACGTACACAAGCAATCAATCGGCCGTGACGCTCGATGCTCGGATTTGATCACGGTTAAGTGAGGCGTCGGTTGTGTGATCTGCGCCGTGGGTGAGTGCCGTCGGCACCCTAGATGACCTGTGTCGACGACCGGTTCAGGAACCCGTCGGGACCAGCGCTCAGCTGGACAGCGACGGACCCTACTCATGCTGCTCTCCGTCCAGTGAGGTCCTTCGCTTGTGATGTTCACGGATTGCACGGAGGTGTGCTCGCTGGAGAGCTGGTTCATTCATCGACAAATTGTCACCGTGAATATGCCGAATCAGGAATGGCTGATCCACGTAGTGGACTGGGATGCCAGTGTCACATAGTCGAATGAAGAAATCCCAATCCTCACCAGTGTGATAGGTCGGATTGAACCCACCGACATTCTCGACCGCGGACCGCTCAATCAGCATCGAAATGGGATGAAACCGGGTCGGACCTTGATCGGCAATGAATCCGTCAGGCAGACCGGGAATACGAAGTCCCTCCTTGACGTCGAACACTTGGCACCCGATATGGACAACGTCGGCAATCGCGTCAGTTTCCGCGTAACGCAGCCGCTCCGCAGTGATCTCGTCGTCTGCATCCAAGAAAGTGACCCAGGTGGTAGTGGCTGCGCGCCACGCCACATTACGCGCGTGGGCAACACCGGCGTTGTCTTGGACGATGACGGTGTTTGCTAGTGGCGTGATTACGCGCCATCGCCCAATGATCTCAAGCGATAAGTCGATGACCCCATCAACAACGATCACAACGTGAAGTCCCTCGGGGCGTTGCGATTCAATCCACGCGCGATCAATCGAGGCGAGCGTTCGACCAATCGTAGCCTCGTTGCGGTAAACCGGGATGACGATCGTCAGGTCCACGCGGGATCCTCCGGCTCCTCCTGCAATTCACCGACCGATACCGTCACCTTGGCCAGTTCGGTGCTGGGCGGATCACCGAGCAGGCGCAGAGACAACTCGAAGGTGCGGGGAGCGCGCTCAAGGCGGATTTTCGCCGCCCGATTCAGTACCCCCTGGGACACGCCGTCCACGAAGAGCAGTCGCGCATAGGGATCTGCGCAGGTAACGCGCACCTCGACCATCCGTCCCCAGAGAACCGGCGGAACCTCGATGCGCCGTCGCCTATCACGGGCGGTGTCCAGGCTGCCTTCGTGCAGGAACCCTCCGAAGGTTTGAAACACGGCACGTTCGATTGGGCGAAGGTCACCCGATCGACGCCATAGCCGGTAGGCACCGGAACGAACGTTCGCACCTGTGATCTCCGGGCACTCAGACGCCCGCTCGGACAGGACCTGCGGAAGACGTACTGCAGCGCCTGCTAGGTGCTCGATCCGCGAGATCAGCGGTTCGGCTCGATGCGGACGAACGATCCGCATCGGTTCGCCGGTGGTGTCCGCCAGCTCCTGCTGCAATCGGGCCAGGGCTGCGCTCGCACCGCAGGTGCGTGCGGTGGCCTCGAGGGTGACCGGATCGGTTCCCGGCAAGATCAGCGCCAGGTCCAGGACCGCCTGGATGTGGTCGCTGGCAGCCGCGCCCGTTCGTGCGTGGGAGGCAGCATGCACGGCCATCACTTCCCTAGAGGGAGTCGGCCACGACCTGCCCTGGGAGTCGATCCGCATAGCCGGGCTCGCGAACATCGCGTCGATGACGTCGCCGCGCTTGCGCCCGGCACGGCCGATATGCAGATCGAGGATCTGGCCGTCGGGCCCCTCCCAGCAACTGGCCGACGGTGGATCGGCGTCCGTGATCCTACGGAAGAAGCGCGGCGAGAAACCGGCGTTGCGCAAAATGCGGACGCTCGCCGCCGCATGCGCGGCCTCGACAGCGAGATCCATGTCCCCCATGCGCCGCGTGCCCCAGCGATCGGCGAGCGCGCAGATCGCCGTTCCCTTGAGGACCCGGTAGTCGATGGCTCGCTCATCGAATGCTGCGAGGACAGGTTCCAACGCCCGAATCCTGAGTACGTTCACCGACCACGTCGAGCGATAGACGCCGGCGAGCCGTGCCGAGTGAGGAACCTCGGTTCCTGTTCCTGCTTGTGTCCTCGACTGGCAACCAAGGTTGACGGCGATCGCGGCCAGACATCGTTGGACCGGTCCGGACAGTTCCATCCACGGGGTTCGCGACAGCAGGGTGATCCATGCGGTGCTCGCGTCGGCGCGCGGGAGCACCGCTGCCCGCAGCGCGAGGCGGTCCTCCTCGCCCAGACCCCTCATGCGCCTGTCCGGTTCGACACATGACCGCGCAGGTGATGGCGCAGATCCTGACGGGCGGCTTCACGGTGGATCACACCCGCGTTCGCACTATGAATGCGGCGTAGCAGCACCGGTTCATCGTCGTTCACCTGCACCAGACCGGCGCGATCGGCCCTCGACCACCAGTCAACGATGCTGTGATGGCGGGTGGATTCGTCGAACGCACCGAACCGGCGCACCGAACGGGTGAGCGCCGTGACGGCACCGAGCACGCGTGTGGCGGGGAATCGGGCGTCGGCGAACACCACACCATCCTGTTCTGCGACGTTGCGCACGCCCCCCACGACCACCTCGGCATCGGTCTGAGTGAGCCGCTCCACCTGACGTTGCGCCTTGCCCGGCAGCCACTCGTCGTCAGCGTCGAGGAAAGCGATCAGATCGGTACGGACCTGCGCAACACTTGCGTGGAGGGCTGCAGCATGCCCCCCGTTGATTCGATCCACCCGTAGCAAGTGACCGTAGTCGGAGGCGATCTCCCGACAGGCGCACCTAGCGGATCCGTCGTGTGCCAGGATAATCTGGATCGGGCCCTGCGCGCGGATGCTGTCCAGGGCCTTGCGTAGAAGTTCCCCGGACTCAAAGCACGTGACCACTGCAGTCACTTCGGCCGGACCCCAGTTAATGGCTTCCTCACTGGCGTGCGCAATCAGCCCGAGGAGGCAGTCGGTGACCGAGGTCGCCCATCAGTTCGATGATCGCTCGAACATTCGCCGCCATGTCCGGTCCGACCTCGATCTCGAAGGTGGGAGTCGTGCGAACGAGCGAGGTGATCCGGTCCAGGGTCCCCGGTGAGCCTCCCATCAATCCCATCATGGTCGGCCCGAGAACGCTTCGCAACGCGTCCACCCGCGACAGAGTGGACACCCTGGCGCGCTCGCCTATCCGGGGGACGAGGACAGCAGCTATCGGCACGGACTCCCTCCGGATGAGCGAGTCACTGGTGTCCACTATGCGCTTTTGCCCTGAAAGATGCGGGTTCATCACCGGACCGATCTGCCCGAGATGGTCTTCGAAGCGTTCCAAGGTCGCATCGTGGAACTTCGTGCGCCGGTACACCGCCTGCGCTCGACCATCCGAGAGTAGGAGAAAATCATCACCCAGGATGCGAACTCCCTCCAACATGGCCGCCAAAGTGAGCGTCGACTTTCCGGCACCGGAGGGTCCGACCAGCAGTGCTGCCTCATCACCGAACTCCAGCCCTGCAGCATGGATCATCTCCCCGCCGAAGGTGTCCGCGAACCAGGACAACTGCAAACGGAACGGGGTGGCAGCAAACCAATATTCGATCTTCTCGACGTCGTGGAACCACACGATCGCGTGCTTGTTCCGGGGGTCGAATACGGTGAACGATTGCGAGTGGACATCGACTGCGAGTCGGTATGGCTGAGAGTACCGAGACTTCACGACGCCGAACGGCTCATGCCACTGCGCGGGCCAGTCCGGTCGCGGAGCTGCACGGGTGACCGTGTCGTCGATCACGGTCAAAGTGAAATCCGGTCGTACTCCTGCCGGAGTTTCCAGGAATGCCCGATCGAGAGGGATTCCCGCATGATTGCGATGCGGGAGGAAATTCACTGCGACCAGGTGGGCTCCCAGAGCGAATCCGGTGGAGCAGTGCGGAGCCTCCAGAACCTCCCCGCCTGCTCGGAACATCACATCGATGACGCGAGTGAGGCGTGGATCAGTCATCCAGCGTCGTGACCTGCGGCCACCCGAGATCGGTTGCATCGTGGATGGGGTCCACGAGGATCAGGTCCTGCAGATCGGTGAACACCTCGAGAGTCGGCTCGACCCATTGGGTTCGGGGGAAGTCCGAGGGCAGCAACGGTGGATCGGTCTTCACGGGGTCACTCGGTTCCATCAGGCCGTGTTCCACACAGGAGCGGAGCAGGGCTTCGACTTGGTCCCGGGGAACCTCTTCTCCGTAGGCGTCGTCCAGGGCCTTCAGCCATGTCTCAGCCGGTGATCCCGACGAGGCGGCGGTCCACACATCCGCAGCTGAGCCGCTCAGGCTGAAGTAGGCACCGGTACCGAGGTTGACTGCGATGACGTCGCCGTCAAGCCGCTCAGCCGAAATGTCCTCGCGACGAATCCTCATCGCACTCTCGGGGGAGATCATCTGCCTCACTTGCCTGCGCCGTCTTCGCCCCCGCGCCCCAGATTGTGGCATACAACGCCGCCATCTCCGACGCGCAGCGTCCCATGCCGAATTCGACTCGGGCACGCCGCCGGGCCACCTCCCCCAGGTCGCGACGCCTACTGGGCGAATCAAGAAGGTCGCCCAGGGCGAGCGCCATCGCGGACACGTCTCTCGGTGGCACGAGGAGGCCCGTGACTCCGTCGACGACGGTCTCGGGTAGCCCACCCACTCTGGTCGCGACAACGGGCACCTCGAGCAAAGCCGCCTCGACGGCCACGATCGAGAATCCCTCGACATCGTTCGACGGTACAAGAACCACATCCGAGCCGGCCATCACGTCTAAAGCCCGTTCGTTCGCCAGTTCGCCGAAGTAGTCCAGGCAGTCCAGCAAACCGAGTTCCGTCGCCAACGCCCGCAATTCCGCAGCGAGCGGACCCGATCCGACCAGACGCACGCGCAATCGCGGGAAACGCTCGCGAACCAGGGCCGCCGCTCGCAGCCCGTCGTCGAAGCCCTTCTCGCGGGTCAAGCGACCCACCATCGCGATCGACGGCGAATGCGGCCGCCAGGCCCGGGCCTCGGCGCGGAAATCGACCACCCCGTTGCGGATGACGTGGATGGGGCTGATTCGGTCGCAATCACTTCGGATCGACTCCCGTACTGCATCGGACACCGCGCACACCCACGGCGTATCGCGCAGGAGCATGCGATAGCTCGCGAGTTCACCGGGCAGCATCAGTCCATGGACATGCACCAGGTAGGGGATGTTCTCAGCGGTAGCGATGGCCATAGCCACCCGAGCAGTGAAGGTCGAGGTGTGTACATGCACCAACCGAGGCGAGGTGACCCGGAGTACCCGTCGCGTTTCCGCGTACAGACTTGCGAAGACGTTCACCGCCTCTGCCGGCGGAACGGGCTCACCGGCTGCCTGCTTCCGCACCGACGCGATCACCGGTGAGGCCGAGGCCACATATACGCGCAGTCCGCGGTGCACTAATTCTTCGCGCTCCTCACCGGGTTGCGACTCCACCAGGACCGCGCTGCTGATGGCGTGATTTTGGTCAAGCACCTCGGCCATGTTCTCGACGAGCACCTCGAGACCGCCGCGATGGGGGAAGTAGGCCGGTACTACGTGCAGAACATCCACCGCCTCGGACACGAGGCTCACCGTAGGGCCGTGGCCAAAGCCGAAGGCGGGTGGGACCCACCTCGGAGCACCTCGAGCGCGATCGGGCCGGGCGCCGGTTTGCGTCGCGAAGTGATCGGCGAAGTTAGGGTTGCGGACGTGAACGAGCCCGTTCTCGTCCTGGGCTTCAATCGGCCCCACTTGCTCGCGCGATTGATTGATCGCCTGCGTCAAGTGCGACCGGCGCACGTCTACGTCGCTATCGATGGTCCGCGTATCGGTCGGGCGGATGACGTCGAGGCTGTTCGGCGGTGCCGCGAGATGATCGACACCATCGACTGGGGCGCCCATGTGCGCACCCGATTCCACGACCGTAACCTCGGCTGCGGGAGGGCCGTCTCCTCGGCGGCTGGGCACTGTGGCGGCGCAGCTGGGCGAACTACTCGTTGGATATCCGCAACTGGCGTACTGAACTCGCCCCCCGACGCCTATGGGAGCAGTGCGGCCGATCCACGCCGGGTGCACTTTTCTGGGCAGCCATGTTCGACATGGTCGCCTACCGACAAACGGACACGTGGGACGTGCAACTGGCGTACGCGGCCATGTTGGAAGGAAAGGTGATGGCCCTGCCGAACGTGAATCTCACCGAGAACATCGGTTTCGGCCCGGACGCGACGCACTACGTCCAGCAACCGGCAACCGCCTTGCCGCTCGGGGAAATGACATTCCCCCTGCAGCACGTACCCCTCGAAGTGGACGGCCAAGCCGACGCCTGGCTCCGACGACACCACTTCCAGGTCGAACTTCGCACCCAGCAGGTTCTCGCCCGAACATCGCCTGGCTTCCAGGACTACGTCCAGCAAATCATCGCCCTGCAACGGGAGCCACAGGGGACTTGATTGCCTTAGGCGTGCCACTCGTCCTGCTTCTGGTGTGGATGCAAACGCTCTTCATGGTGGTTCCCCAGGCGGGAAATCTCGGGTGGCGGGCCACCCGTTTGATCAATGGCGGTGCGGGCCTCGCGGGAGATTTCGACGAGTCGGAGTAGTCCCGACGCCCCAGTTGGGTGGTAATCTCCGCGCGCGGAAACGGGGCCGTGACTTCGACGGGGCCGACACGAAAGGCAGAGGTTGCTTCCCCGACCGGTCAGTCGCCGTATGCGCAGGTTCCGCGATCCGATCATCGCTCGCGGTCGAATGCTGAGTACGTCAGTTGGACTTCCTCAGCCTCCCGCCGATTGTACGATCGACGAGTTTCTGGTGCACCTCGTGGATCTGTCCGGCACCTCGGCGCAGACACGTTCCGTCGTGCTGCTCGCCGCAATGACGGGCCGCTACCCGACCGAGGCGCAGGTGCTCGATCTCCAGCCATGGGTTGCGGTGGGAAGCCTCGAACACGTACGTCGCATTGTGGACGACGCTGTGCGACGCACGCCTCACCGAGCATTGGCGCGACCACCCGTCTTGGCACCGGGCGTGGTGGTCGATGTGACCCGTACCGCCCGAGCCATAACCATGTCCGGCATCCCGCGGGTGGCTCGAGCCGTGGCGCAGGCCGCACAGGAGAACGGCGGTGCGGCTATCGCGTGGGCCGATGGGGTTCCGGGGATCGTGAATTTCGACGAGGACGGGCACCTGACGTTCGTTCACCCGGCGCGCTCGATGGACTCCTGGATCGCCCGAGCCACGCTGCTGCTCAAACGAACGTATTGGTGGGCCTTGAACGTCCTTGCCGGCAGCAATGCCGGCTATCGATTCGCCGCCTCCGCACGCGCCACGGTGAGTCCATTGGGAGCCCGGCTCTTCGACCGGAACGGGTCCACAGAGATGCTCGTGCTGGCCGACTGTCGGTACGTGCTGCCTGAGGTGACGCTGGCCGACACGAGCGCGCGGCTGTTGCCCTGGCTGAAGTGCGGCACGGGTGTCCACGTGACGATCGGCGTACACGATCTGCTGCCGATCAACAATCCGCGCTTCTTCCATCCTGACCAGCGGCTCGAGCACATCGAGTTCAGCAGGGTCATTGCGCGCGCCGATGAGATCGTGGTCGCCTCGCCCCACCTGGAGGAGGAGATCGACGGCCTTCGCGCGGTGTTCGGTTCCACGTCTCGCGGTCGCCTTCACATGATCCCCTATGGCGGAGGAACCGGCTCGAGCGTCCTGGAGCGCCGCAAGCTACCGCAACGCGATCAGTTCCTGATGATCGGCGCGATGGAGCCGCGCAAGAACCACGCACTCGTGCTTCGAGCTCTGGGCCTGCTGGCCGCTAGCGGCCGGCCGACGACCCTGCACCTGGTGGGCGCCCATCGGCCTGCCTCACCCGACACACGCGATGCCGTGAAATACGCACAGGCCTCGGGTGTGCGAGTCATCGACCACAGTGCCGCCGACGACGCCACGGTGCAGCGCATCGCCGACGGATGCGCTGCCCTGTTCTATCCGTCATTCGACGAGGGATACGGGCTGCCGGTGATCGAGGCACTCAGCATGGGCATGCCGGTCATTGCGTCCGACATTCCCTCCAACCGCGCGCATCTCACGCTCGGCGGTTTGGTGCTGGTTCCGGCCGACGACCCACGCGCCCTTGCTGCAGAAGTCCTAGCGATCATGGACGAAGACGACCACTACGTCCGACTCCTTGCCTCCATCGAGGCCGACAAGATCCCCGCCGGTTACGCCACATGGATCGACGCGCTGCTGGATGGTGTCACCCGGACGGCTACTGCCAGACTCACCTCATGAGCACTCTGCCCACCGATATCCAGGTGACGATGCTGCTGTGTGATCACGCCGCCGTGGCCGAAGGCAAGTTGTATGTATCCGGGGGCGGATGGACGCACATCGGCGCTGCGCCGGCTCCGTTCGGCATCGCGCTGCTGATCCACGTGCCGTGGTCGATGGGTGAGCGGGTGGTTCCGTTCCTGCTTCGTTTGGTCAGTGCTGACGGCCAGCAGGTCATGGTCAATGACGCGGCTGGGCAGCGACCGTTGCAAGTCGAGGGACAGATCAACGTGGGGCACTCGGCGGATCGCTTGCCCGGATCGATGCTGCCGGTGCCGCTCGCATTCAACTTCCCGGGGCTGCCCTTACCGGCCGGGCAGCGGCTGGTGTGGCAGTTGGAGATCGACGGACGCTCCTCGGACCAGTGGTCGCTGGCTTTCGATGTTCGGGCCGCCGACCCTTCATGACCAGGGTTGTCGGCCCCTAGCCGACCAGATTACGCAGCACGCGCAGGGCCACCGACAAGGTCGCCAGGTCGGGATCCTCGACGGCATTGATCTCATCGAGGGTGGCGCGAGCGCGGGCCACGCCTTCGGCGTTCGCTTCCTCCCATTGCTGAATTCGCTCACGGGGTGGGGTGCTGGCATCGGTGGAGTCGATGACCGTGCTCGTGATCGACGCGATCGCTTGGTACAGGTCGCTGCGCAGGGCCTGTCGGGCTAGGGCGGTCCAGCGGTCGCCACGCGGGAGCGCCGTGATGCGTAGCAGCGTTCGATCCATGTCGTAGCGATCCGAGAGCGTGAAATAAAGCGGTATGACGGTGGCGGAGTCCTCGCCGGTCTTCGCGCAGATGTCGGTGATGTCGAGCAGAGCGAAGACATCCAATCCGCTCGCGGCTTTGCGCGCGAGGTCCTCCGGCGCTCCGGCGTCGATGAATCGCTTGGTCAAACGTTCGAAGCGCTCGGCTTCGTTCCCGGTGAGCATCTGCCCCACACCGCTGCTGTGCTGGGAGACCACGGGTGCGAAGTAGTCGACTTGCTGCGCGATGTCGATGTCGCCGGTACGGGTTTGCAGGAACCAGCGGGTGGCGCGGTCGAGTAGGCGCCGAGTTTCGAGTTGGAGGGCGCTTTGCGCGGTGGTGGGAATCTGGTTGTCGAGCTCGTTCACCCAGTCCCACATCTGGTCGATGGAGAAGACCTCCATTGCGGTGAGCGCCGCCTTGACCACCTGGACTGCGGTGGCACCCGTTTCCTCCTGTGCGCGGAAGACGAACGTGACGCCGCCGATGTTCAGCAGCCGGTTGGTGATCTCGGTGTTGATGATCTGGCTGCGCAGCGGGTGCGCGGCGATCTCCTTGTGGTAGTCCTCGCGCATCCTCGGTGGGAAGTAGTCGATGAGCGTCTTTTCGAACCACGGATCATCGGCGAGGGTCGCCTCGTTGAGGTCGGCGAGCAGCGCGATCTTGCCGTACGCGAGCATCACCGCGAGTTCGGGAGACGTGAGTGCTTCACCGGCGGCGCGGCGGGTGGCGAACTCTTCGTCGTCGGGCAGGTTCTCCACCGCGCGATCGAGGATCCCCTCATGCTCGAGGTGGCGGATCATCCGCTGGTGCACGGTGACGAGCGCCGGCGCACCGCGCCTGGCGTTGCCGAGCACAACGTTTTGGTCGTAGTTGTCTTGCAGCACCGCTGATGCGATCTCATCGGTCATGTCGTGCAGCAGTTCGGCTCGGGCCTCCTGGGTGAGGCGTCCGGCCTTCACCGCGGCCTCGAGGGCGATCTTGATGTTGACCTCGTGGTCGGAGGTGTCCACGCCAGCGGAATTGTCGATGGCGTCGGTGTTGAGTTTCACACCGTGGCGAGCAGCTTCGATACGGCCGAGTTGGGTGAGGCCGAGGTTGCCGCCTTCGCCGATCACCTTGACCTTGAGCGCGTTGCCGTTCACTCGGACGGCGTCGTTGGCCTTGTCACCAACGTCGGCATTGGTTTGAGTCTGGGACTTCACGTAGGTGCCGATGCCGCCGTTCCACAGCAGATCTGCGGGGGCCTGCAGGATCGCGTGGATGAGTTGGGCGGGGGTGAGCGTCTGCACGGTCTCGGGGATGTCCAGGGCGTCTTTCATCTCCGCCGAGATCGGAATCGCCTTGAGCGCCCTGTTCCACACTCCCCCGCCGGATGAGATGAGATCGGTGTTGTAGTCCGCCCAAGACGATCTCGCCTCGTGGAACAGACGCGTGCGCTCGGCGAAAGACGTCTTTGCATCGGGGTTCGGGTCGACGAACACGTGGCGGTGATCGAACGCGGCGATCAGGCGGATGTGTTCGCTGAGCAGCATGCCGTTGCCGAAGACATCCCCGCTCATGTCGCCGATGCCGATAACCGTGAAGTCCTGGGTTTGGGTATCGACGTCCAGTTCTCGGAAGTGACGCTTGACCGATTCCCATGCGCCCTTGGCGGTGATGCCCATCGCCTTGTGGTCGTAGCCCACCGAGCCGCCGGAGGCGAAGGCGTCCCCCAGCCAGAAGTGGTGCTCGATGGCGATCTGGTTCGCCAGGTCGGAGAACGATGCGGTGCCCTT
>CAZQRR010000029.1:0-10096 GCA_964595675.1 uncultured Rubrivirga sp.
CTGGGTGTCAGGAGGCAGCGGCCTTCGAGGTGCTGGAACTGCTCGAGCTGCTGGATCCACTTGAACTGCTCGAACTGCTCGAATTGCTCGAAGTGCTGGAGGAGCCGGGGGATGACTTGGATGAGTCCGAACCGGAGCCAGAGGACGAACTGCTGGAGGAGGAACTCGACGAAGAGGAGTCGGATGAGGAAGTACCGGACGACGAATTTCCCGAAGATCGCGAATCTGTGCGGTAGAAACCCGAGCCCTTGAAAACGACGCCGACGCCGTTGAAGAGTTTGCGCAGCGTGGGCTCACCGCAAGCCGGGCAGTCGGTGAGGGTGGGATCGGTCATTTTCTGCACGATCTCGTGGTGGGCATCGCACGAACCGCACGTGTATTCGTAGGTGGGCACCTGTCCTCCTTGTCGGCGCTGAGATTAGCACTCGAATGCCATGAGTGCTAAATCCACACGGGACGGCGATACGCTCCGCGGGTGCGGGTGTGGCTGGCGATCTCGGCTGGCGGTGCATTGGGTGCGCTATCGCGCTGGCTGGTCGGGGAGGTCGTTCCCGGACTGGTGATCGGGGTGGCTGGGTCGGGTTTCCCATGGGACACCCTCGTGGTCAACGTTCTGGGGTGCGCGCTCATCGGTGTGCTCGCCCCGGTGCTGATCGGCCGGGCGACGTGGCTGGCGGGTTTCGTGGTCACCGGCTTCCTTGGGGGTTTCACCACGTATTCGGCATTCGCCGAAGAGACCTTCGTGCTGGCCGACCGCGGTGACATGGCGGGCCTGGTGCTCGCCGGCACCTACGTGGCGGTGACGATCGCTGCGACCACGCTGGCCGTGATCCTTGGCTCCCGAATGTCGCCGGAGCGCGCTCAGTGACTGGGGCTGTCCTGTGAATTGGACCTTCGCGCTCGCGGTTGCGCTCGGCGGTGCGCTGGGTGCACCGCTGCGGGCGTTCGTCGATTCGCGGATCACGGCTCGGACGATGAGTGCGAACGCTGAGGGAGGTGCGGGTGCCTTCCCGTGGGGGCTGCTCACCGTCAACGCAGTGGGATCACTCACGATAGGCATCGCGTACGCAGCCGCTGACGGTGCATGGCGTGCGTTGCTCGTGACAGGTGCATGCGGTGCCCTCACCACATATTCGGGTTACGCGTTGTTCCTTCATCGCGCATGGACGCGGAATCGGTCGGTGGCGTGGCAGGCGGCTGTCGCGATGCCAGTCGTATGCATCACCGTGTGCGCAGTTGGGGTGCTAGCCACCAGGGCAGTTCTCGGAACCTAAGCGGTTGATGTACCCACTCCCGTTACGGTGAGCCGGTGCGCACCTGGGTCCGCGTCCTGCTGATCATCGGACTCGTCGTCAGTCTGATCGTGGTGGGTGTGGTCGGATACGCGATCCACCTCGTGCGCGCGTCCTTCCCCCAGGTTGGTGGCCAATTGGCGGTGTCCGGACTTGCTTCGGACGTGGATGTAGTGCGCGACGAACTGGGCATCCCCACGATCTACGCGGACAACCTCGAGGACCTGTTCTTCGCTCAGGGCTTCGTTCACGCTCAAGATCGATTCTGGGAGATGGACGTCCGGCGCCACATCACTGCCGGACGACTGTCGGAGATGTTCGGTGAATCCCAGATTCCCACCGATACGTTTCTGCGCACCCTGGGGTGGCGGCGCATCGCCGAGCAGGAAGTGGGGATGCTCACCGACCGTTCACGACGCATCCTCGACGCGTACTCGGCAGGGGTGAACGCCTACCTTGCCGACCGATCGGGTGCCGAATTGAGTTTGGAGTACGCGGTTCTCGGACTGCAGAACCCGGACTACCAACCGGAGCCGTGGGTCCCGGCCGATTCGGTCGCCTGGTTGAAGGCGCTCGCCTGGGACCTTCGCGGCAACATGACCGACGAGATCTACCGCGCGGTGATGAGCGCCTCGATGGGCGTCGAGGCGACCGAGGAACTGTTCCCGCCGTATCCGTACTCGCGAAACCGCCCCATCGTCGAGGTTGGTGCCGTGGTGGATGGCCGATTCGACCAGGCAGCGCAGGTCGGCAGCGGGTCCACCCCGCGTGCTGCGGGTGTGTCGACCGATGATGTGTTGAAGTTCGCGCCGAATCACTCGCTGGACTACTCGTCGGCGGTGCCTGCATTGATGAAGGCCGGCGCGGCTGCGCAGACCTTGGTTCAACTTCTCGGACCGTCCGGGCCGGGTATCGGATCGAACTCCTGGGCCGTTGCCGGTGAGAAGACCGATACGGGATTGCCGTTGCTCGCGAACGATCCGCACCTGGCGCCGGCAATGCCGAGCTTGTGGTACCAGTCCTCGCTGCGCTGTCGAGTTCAGGACTCCGACTGCAACTACGACGTCTCAGGTTGGACGATGGCCGGATTGCCGGGAGTCTTCATCGGACATAACGGCACGATCGCGTGGGGGTTCACGAACCTCGGTCCGGATGTGACCGACCTGGTGCTGCACCAGGTGACCGGCGACACCTATCTGTTCGACGGCGAGCAGGTGCCACTCGAGTTCCGCGGCGAGACGATCGAGGTGGCCGGCGGTGATTCGGTGAACATCGAGATCCGCAGCACTCGCGACGGTCCGATCATCTCCGGCATTGCGGACATCCCGTTGTACGACGCCGTTGCTGCGGATGCGCCAGTCCCCGCGCCGGGTGCGGTGACCCTCGGTGCCGGCCCCCCTGACGATGGTGCCTATTCGGTCGCACTTCGGTGGACGGCTCTCGAGCCGCAGCCCACCTTCGATGCTTTCGACGCACTCAACACCGCGCAGGACTGGGAGCAATTCCGTGATGCAGCCCGACTGCTCGCTGTTCCCGCGCAGAACCTGCTGTACGCGGACACCAGTGGCCGGATCGGTTATCAGGCACCGGGCCGCATCCCGATCCGCGAGGGGTACAACGGAAAGTGGCCTATTCCGGGATGGACCTCGGAGTACTCGTGGTCGGGCTACGTTCCGTTCGAAGCGCTGCCCTCGGTGATCGATCCACCCGAGGGGTGGATCGTGACCGCGAACCAGGCGGTGATCGGACCGGACTACCCGTATTTCCTGACCGACGATTGGGCTTACGGAGCGCGTAGTCAGCGCATCGTGGATCTGATCGAATCATCCACGGCGGCGGGCGCACAGATGACCGCCGAACGCATGCGCTCGATCCAGATGGACAGCCACAACGCGCTGGCTGAGTTCTTGGTGCCGCGTCTGCTGGAACTCCCTGCGCCCGAAGGAACCGAACAAGCCCGAGATGTCCTGACCTCCTGGGATCTGCAGCAAACGGCCGATTCCGCCGGGGCTGCCTACTTCAATGCGATCTGGGCCCAGATGGTGGAGCGGATGTTCGATGCGGCCAGCGATGTCGAACTCATCACCTCCAGTGGCAACGATCGCTTCTGGTTGGTGGTCGAGAACATCTGGGATGACCCGACGAACGTGTGGTGGGACGACAAGACCACACCGGAGATCGAAGGTCGCGATGGACTGCTGCTTACCGCTCAGTTGGCTGCCGTCGAGTTACTGCAAGAACGCCTCGGCGGGGATCCTGCGGCGTGGCGGTGGGGCGCATTGCACACACTCACTTTCGAGAACGGCACACTCGGGACGAGCGGGATCGCTCCGATCGAGATGCTCTTCAACCGTGGACCGGTGGAGGTCGGTGGTAGTGAATCCGCGGTGAACGCCACCGGCTGGACTCCGTCGAACGGCTTCGTCGTCGATTGGGTCCCGAGCATGCGGCAGGTGATCGACCTCGCCGACTTCGATGCATCGACCTGGGTGAACCTGACCGGCAACTCCGGGCACGCCTACAACCGTAACTACAGCGATCAGATCGACACTTGGGTGGAAGGTGGGCAGTTTCCGTGGCCCTTCACCGATGAAGCGGTGCGTGAGGCGGCGGCGAACACACTTGTTCTCACGCCCGCTCGTTAGTCGCGAACTTCCCTAACCCGGCATCGACAACCAGCGGACGCGATCGGGTGTGACCACGATGTCCACCGGATGGTCGTGCTCCTCGCGAGGTACTTCGGGGATCACTTCTTGCTCGAAGACGATCGCGATGATGGGAGTGTCCGCATCGACGTGCTCCAGCGCACGGTCGTAGTAGCCGCCGCCTTGGCCGAGGCGATAGCCATCGGCGTCGATCGCTAACGCCGGGATGATCCAGACGGCTGGTGATCCATCGAACTTCGGCCCCAACGGCTCTTCGATCTTCCAGCGGTTGACGTCCCAGGTCGTTTCTGCGGTCACGTGCACCCAGACCAAGTTCTCGTCCTGGATTCGCGGAGCCACGAGCAGCGCGCCCTCGGAGATCAGCCGTGATCGAAGTTCGGTGGTCGGTGGCTCCTCGGCTCGGGAGACGAAACACGCAACGGGCAGGCCGGCCGAGCACGCATGTCGGACCATTTCCAGGTCCATCACGTGGTCGGCAATGCGCTCCGCATCGCTCGGGTCGGGTTCGCGTGTCCTGCGCGTCTCGCGGATGGCGGCGCGGAGTGCGCGCTTGCCAGCAATGGAGTCCGGGTCGTCTCCCACGACCACAGCCTGCCCTAATTCCCGTGATGCGCGTAGGGTCTGCCCCCATGAAGCGTGTGAACGCAGCCGTCATCCCCGCGGCCGGTTTGGGGACCCGTTTCCTCCCCGCCACGAAGGCGATGCCCAAGGAGATGCTCCCAGTAGTAGACAAGCCAGCCATCCAATTCGTGGTGGAAGAGGCGGTGGCCGCAGGTTTGGAGGACGTGCTGTTCATCACCAGCCGCGGCAAGCGCGCACTCGAGGACCACTTCGATCGCAATACCGAACTCGAAGTCGCGTTGCAGGAAAAGAACGACGCCGATCGCTTGGCGCTCACGCAGGAATCCACCGATCTCGCACGCATCCATTACGTGCGTCAAGGCCAGGCCCTTGGATTGGGTCACGCGGTCTTGATGGCGGAGAACCACGTTGGCGATCAGCCGTTCGCCGTGCTGCTCGGCGATGACTTGATCGATGAACGCGACCCGATCCTGCCGAGGATGATCGACGTCCGTGAACGATTCGGTGGCTCGGTCATCTGTTTGATGCAGGTTCCACGCGAAGACATCTCGCTCTACGGCTGCGCGGCGGTTTCCCCGACTGACGACGACGACGTCTTGGAAGTGACGGACCTCATCGAGAAGCCGGCGGTAACCGACGCTCCCAGCAGTTACGCGATCATCGGGCGTTACCTGCTGGACCCGGCAGTGTTCGAGGTGTTGCACCGAACCAAGCCGGGACGAGGTGGGGAGATACAACTCACGGATGCGCTGCTCGAGCTATCGAAGATGTCACCGTCCGAAGGCGGTGGCGTTCGCGGCGTGGTGTTCACCGGCCGCCGCTACGACACCGGCGACAAACTCAGTTACCTCAAGGCGGTCATCAGGTTGGCCACCGAACGTGAGGACATCGGCCCGGAACTGCGCACCTGGATAGCCGAGCAGGACTTCAGCGACTGATCATGTTCGCTCGCTCGGACGTGGCGCCGACACTGACCGAGGGCGACGTTCGCCTTCGACCGCTGCGCCTGTCGGATGCATCTCGGTGGCAGGAAGTCCGCCGCCGCAACCACGCGTGGCTCGGACCCTGGGACGCCACCGTCCCGGAAGAGGGCGTCCAGGCCGGTGAGATCCCACCGTCCTTCTCCTCGATGGTGCGCAGACTGCGGGCCGAGGCTCGTGCGGGGCGGGTCATCCCGTGGGTGATCGAGTTCCGCGGACGCCTGGTTGGGCAGGTCACGCTCGGTGGGATCACCTACGGCTCGCTGCGCAGTGCTTACATCGGCTACTGGATCGATCAGGAGTTCGCCGGTCGCGGGATAACCTCGATGGCCGTTGCCATGGCCTCGGATTACGCAGTCGACACCTTGCGATTGCACCGACTGGAGTTGAACATCCGGCCGGAGAACGCTGCTTCCCTGGCCGTAGCCGAGAAGATCGGCTACCGGAAGGAAGGTCACCGGGAGAAGTACCTGCACATCGACGGGGACTGGCGCGACCACGTGACCTACATCCTGCTCGCCGGCGACCTACCCGATGGTCTCGTCGCGCGGCTGCGCGATCAGGCCGCGCGTCGGCAGTAGCACCCGTCACTTCCGGCTCGCGACACGCCAACTGCACCAACGACGCGCTTACCACAACACGGTGATTTCACCGCCTAGCGTGTGCGTTTGTGACGGGCTTGATCTACGTGGTGATCATCGGCCTGTGGGCTGCGGTCCTCATCCCGATCTGGCTGCGCCGGCACGATCAGATCAGCGAGGTTCGATCGACCGCACGCTTTTCCTCCGCAATGAGGTCTCTTGGCAAGAACAACGGGGCTGGGAGTAGCGCAAGCACGCGGGGTTCTCGCTATTCGAATGTGGCCTTCGATCCGCGGGTGCGGGCTCGGGAAACCGCCGCCAAGCGCCGCGCGATCATCATGGGCGTCCTCGCCGCCGCCCTGGCAGTGACCCTTGGGCTGGCGATCGTCAGCGTGGTGCCGCGGTGGGCACCGATCGTCCTGGCCGTCGTCGTTTTGTCCTATGTGATCGCTGCGGCCGCGACGTCCTCGCGTCGCTCGGCCGGTGTGCCTGTTGCTCAGCGACGTGAGCGCTCGGCTGAGAAGTACGACGACGTTCGCCCGGCTTACGAGGATCTCGACGACTACCGCGACATCGCCTACAGCGACCAGGTCGCCGAGGTGGCCTACCCGCGCACCCGAGGCGTTCGACCGGCGAGCAAGCGCAGCCGCGATGCGCAGATCGCCGCGGCGATGGACGACTTCGTGTCCTGGGATCCGTGGGAGGGCGAGGAAGAGCAGCAGGCCGCCGAAGGTGCCTGGTCCGCCGTTCCCACTACCTTGCCCACCTACGTCAACTCCCCCCGGGCAACGCGGGTGCGCCGCCCAATCGAGCGCGATCGCGACTGGTCCGGCGAGGCGATGGTCGAAGCGGCCCGCACCATGCGCCGCCCCCGCGTCACCGTCGACGATCTAGCTGACGATTCCTACGAATCGCGCCCGAGTTCAAGTAGCTCAGCCGCAGACGACACGGCGGAATTGCCCAGGATGGATATCGCCTAGGAAACCCCGAGCTTTTGCGCTTGGGCATCGAATACCGAATTCGCGCACCGAACGAGGGCCTTGCGGCCCTTGGTGCGGGCGGCCTTCTTCTTAGCCGGAACGAGGGTTCGGCAATCCACCGCGACGATGACGTTCCCGAAGAGCCCGTCGGTCGTCGCACCGAAGTCGCCGTCGGTCACCGTTATACGCGTATCGCTCTTGGAGACGACCTTCGGCTTGGGCGGCTTAGGTGCACCGGGCTCGACCTTTGTCGTCGGCGGATCGATGCGATCGTTGACCGTCTTGGCGAATGCCGTCTGCGCGTCCGCCGCGCTGGGATACACGTAGAAGATCACCTCGCGGGGACTTGGCTTCGAGTTGGGCGTGGACCCGCGGTCGTACCCCGAGTAGCACATGATCGCCCCACCTTTGGCGTTGAAGCAGTACGCATCCCCTTGCAACTCGATCCGCGGCTCGGCGCCAGCCTGCTGCACCTCGGCGAGGGTAAGGAGTTTGGGGAGCTCGGCATCGGGATCCGCCTGCGCGGGAGTGGCGAGGACCAATGACGCTGCGGTGATCGTCGCGAGTGTGATACCCAGGGGCTTTGCAGACATGGGCTTTCCCTCCTTGTCGGAACTGCCCGAAAAGTTAGACCCCTGTGGGCCGTTCGGTAAGCCGAATGCATGGATTGCTTCCGGGCTGGATCCCGCCCCGGTGGCCTGCTGCTAACCTTCGTTCGCTCTAGGGGCTGTGGCGCAGTTGGTAGCGCGTCTCGTTCGCAATGAGAAGGCCAGGGGTTCGAATCCCCTCAGCTCCACCCATCCGCCGGCTCGGCTTTGAGGTGAACTCCTTGGGGTGAAGCGATATCAACCAGGCTATGGACACCGGTGGGGCTGCGGCCCCATCATTCGCTTACCGGCGAATCGGAGGGCAATCGTGAAGCGTTACCGCAATGGCGTTGGGGTGCTGTCCCTTGTTGCCGTGACCCTCGTGGGTTGCGGGCAGGTGGTCGAGACGGCGGTGGAAACTGCGACCGGCAGCGACATCGACATTTCCGACGAGGGAGTCACCATCACGGGTGAAAGCGGCGAGTCGATGACCATCGACGCAGAGGGCGACACGATGACGTTCACCGACGAGGAACAGGATCTGTCAGTCACGACCGGTGCCGATCTGGAGCTCCCCGACGCCTGGCCAGAAGGTCTACCGGTGCCACCGGCGGAATCCATCATCTCCGCGAGCGAAGATGGTTCGGGCATCATCATCGTTTCGTGGTCGTGGGGTGCCATGACCATGGAGGACTTCGACGCTTACGTAGCAGCGCTCGAGAGTGCTGGCTACACGAAACAGCCTGACGGACTAGTGCAGGACTTCGGAGACGACGGATTCCTCCGGGGGGAGTCGTTGGCCAGCACCGCTCATGAGCTTTCCGTCCAAGGTCAAGGGATGGAAGGTATGGGCGGCGTCACGGTAATCGTCGAACCCGTCGGGTAACTCCTCGGCTCACCCTGTGAACGGTCCGTAGACGAGGTAGAGCTGCATTTGGTCGGCGTCGATCGGAGTAATCGTGAAGTCGACTGCGTACTCACCATTGTTGAAGTTGCCTTGTCCGACTTCATCGGAACCCTCGGACTGGCCGTACTCGAAGCCCGCCTCGAACAGTGCATTGGAGAAATCCTGGGTGGTGCCTGCAACGCTGGCGCCAGGAAGGATCCAGGTCACCGTAACGGAGTCACCGCTTTCGATGACGTTGTCGATGACTGCTCCGTCGGGCACCGGGAAGTCGGCCGGCCAGTAGTCGGGCAGGTCCGTCGTGTTCATCTCGACCATGAGGTCGTCTTGTGACCCATCGGCGGGAGTGGGGTCGCTGGCCGTCGATGTATCTTCCTCGATGACCACGTTCTCCGGATTTCCCACGACGTAGGACTCTTCTGAACTTCCGCAGGCCGCAAGGACCACACCGCAGAGCACCCCTGCGGTTGCGATCGACAATGGTCGAGCGTTCATGCCACACCTCCTCGTACGTGTCGGGTCATCAGTCGACCCGATCCATCGTGATCGTGGAAGCCCCACCGGGAAGCAGGTTGTCGACCTGGAGGACACCGGAGTCGCAGTCCACGGATCCGATCCCGATGAGAGCGGCACCTTCATCAGACAGGGGCGGGGTTCGGATGGATCCTTGGACCATGCCGTAGGCCTCGATCATGTCGAAGGACGAGCCGGCGATCAGCACCATGGATCGAGGATCGTCCACCTGGAATGCGGAGAGCAGCCCGTCCATCATCTCCAAATTCGGCAATTTCAACGTGGAGGTGTCCAGATCCAATACCCCCACCGCCGCGTCCCACTCCTGCGCTGTGGCTCCCCCGATCCAGTCCCCGGATTCCGACCAAGTGTTGTAGACATCCACGAATTCCTTCTTGGTACCCATCCGGAACGCCACGTCGGAGTATTCGGCCGTGTATGTGTTGTCCGCGTCGAACGTGAAGGTGTACGTCCCGCTCAGATATTCAGCGCCCCCGGGAATGGGCAGCATCGCCACGAGTTCAGGCATGCGCGCCGTCCACGTGCCCGGTAGGCAGGCACCTGGAGAGGTCGGTGTCGAACCTGAAAGCGGGCTCGGTGATTCCTCGACGGCTCCTGCCGCCGGCGTGGGGCTCTCGTCGGAAGTCTCCGCAGGTGTGGCTTGTGAAGCTGGCGCGGTCGGCTGGGTCTGGGCGCCACCGCCGCTAGTCATCGTGAGCGGCTCCTCCGTGCAGGCCGTCATCAGGAGCAAGCCGGCGGCGACGACGATCCAGGGCGCTTTCACGAGCGAAGAGTAGAGCCGAACCAGGCTGAATTGTCAGGTGATTGCGTGATTGGCGCGGACCTTTTCAGGTGCACCTTTTCCTGCCACCATTCCGTCCGTGAGTGATTCCTCAGCCCCGCCACCTGGCTTCTACGACGACCCCGAGCATCCCGGAAAACTGCGATGGTGGGACGGATCCCGCTGGACCGACGTCACCCAAGACGATGACACTGACACTGACACTGACA
>CAZQRR010000029.1:10196-12053 GCA_964595675.1 uncultured Rubrivirga sp.
CACTGAGTCGCGCAGTGACGATCGTGGCGGAGGAATCATCGATCAGATCGTGGATACCGTCTCGGACAAGCTGCCGGACGCGCAGACCGCCATCGGTGGAGCCCTGATCGCCGACGGCGTGATCGGCTTCGGAAAGAATCGCGTTGGCATAGGTGGTGCCATCGGAAACATCATCGTCGGCACGGGCATCGCTATCGCCTTCGCGTTCTTCGTCGCGCCTTGGATGTCTGATCAGGCGGGTATTTCCGACCCGGTGGCGACTCAAGCCGAAGTCGTCGCGGTGGATCAGTTCCAGTCGGAGAACAAAGACGACAAGGGAAATGTGACGTCGACCTCTTTGGTCTGTACGGTCACACTCGAGTACGCCACCCAGGACGATGGGGTGATCCAGGTCACCACCCCCTACTCGAGCAGTTCACTGTGCTCGAGATTCGTCGGTGAGCAGGTCGACATCCGCTACGACGCACAATCCCCGGGACGTTTCGAGGGTCTGGATGCTCTGGGGGACGGCTTCACGAAATGGTTCCCATGGATCTTCGCTGCCGTAGGGGTGTTGATCGCCTTGAGTGGACTGTGGACGCTCATGCTTCGTGCCACGCAGATCGGCGGAGGCATCTATCTGATCGCCCGTTCCCGCAAGAAGGATCATGACAAGGTCGTGGCCAAGCAAGCCAAGAGGGCAGCCGGGCGCTAGTTTTCAACGCCCAGCGGCCTCTTGGATTCTCAATTGACGCGGATGGGCCGCTGCACGGTGATGCCCGATCCGGTCCGATTATTCGGTACGAGAGACGCCGTCAATGTGTAATTTCCCTTTGCGGCTTTCTTGGAAATGCTCACGGTGGTGCCCGCGCGCCCATTCTTCAACGGCACCTGCTTCGTGCCGATGATCTTGAACTTGTTCCCGGTGGCGCGAAGCACCGCCACTCGCACAACGCCCTTGGCGTTTGCCGGGCTGACAGTGACGCGCACCTTCACTTTGCCGCCGCGCTTCACCGTCTTGGGGCCGATGACCTTCATGGTCAGACCCGGGACGGCTCCATTGCCGTTGAGGCCTGCTACCGGGGATTGAGTGGCGTTGAAGCCGAGTGCCGATGCCACCTTGTCGGCCGAAACCACACCACCGGATACGGCCACGGGAGCCGTGTTGGCATAGGTGTCGAGTTGCTGGTTGTAGGTGGTGAGTTGCTCGGACAACTGGCTCGCCGCGGGACCGGACGAGGCATCGATTGCAACTTGGATCACGTTCAGTGCCGACCGAGCACGCGCGATCGCTGCGGCAAGGATCTGCGGGTTTCGTGATGCGGCGATGAGAGCGTCACGGGAAGGGCTGTTCCCTGCGCCCTGATTCTGACCACTCGTCGCGTCCACGCCGAACAATCGGGCGAGATCTTGGAACTGCCTATCGAGGTCGACGGCGGCGTCTCGCACCGCGTCGGCATCGATTGTCACATTCCCGGAATCAGCATCGCCATCGTCCGCGGTGAAGTCGGGTAGGACGATCTCCTGCTCATCGAGCAAACTCGGGTCGAATTCCTCCAGGACCGGTTCGACGTTCAACGCAGGGGGCGTAATCAACTGCACTTCGGTGAAGCCGATCAGTGGCGCCGCTGCCTCAAGGGACTCTCGCGGGATGGTGTTGGGAGTCAGTCGGAAATCCGACACCGCTGATGTCGCGGTGATGGGCTGTATGCCGGGAGAGGGTAAGAAAGAATCCGTCGACAACCGCTCGGGTAGTTCCCAGGTGACGATTCTGCGTACGCATGGTTGGGAACCGACATTCCAATACCGTTTGCCGTCAACTTTCACATTCATGTTCAACTTGACCGTGATGGCGCTGCGACTGCCTTCATTTCGCCA
>CAZQRR010000029.1:12153-15155 GCA_964595675.1 uncultured Rubrivirga sp.
ACTCGCGAAGGGTTACTTCTGCGTGGCACCATTCGCCATCTGCATGGGGCGGCCAACGGAAGGCGTAAACGCGATGGGCAAGGTACGTGGTTTGCGGGTCATTGCACTAGCGGGTGTCGGTGCACTGACGGTGAGTCTGGTTGGCGTTGCGCCATCGCATGCGGGCCCGGGTGACTGGACGAACGTCTCCGGTATCCCCTCGGGATCGAATTACCCGGAGATCTCCACCAGCGCGGTCCCGTCATTGGAGCTGTTCGGCGATCAACTGCAGGTGGCGTGGACGCAGGCCGATGGCACCAACTCCGGTGGGATCTACGTCGCGGCTTTGAACACCAATGGCGCGGTGGTGCGTGGTGCTGCGGCAGCGATTACGGGTGGACGTTTCAACGGGTACCCACAACTCCTGTCCTACCAGGGGCAACGGGCGCTCTCCTTCGGCGGCAACCCCGCCGGCACAGGCTCGAGCAGTCGCGGCCAGAACCTCGCCACCTCATCGGACGGCGTCACGTGGACCCTCAACCCCGGATCGCTGTCGGCTACCAACCGAGCAGATGTGTCATCCGGTGGAGGGACCGTAGAGGCACAGAGCCCTGCACCCAACACGCTGATCTGGGCCGGGGCTCCGAACTTGGGTTCTCTCACATGGCACGTCGGATTGTCCGGAACGAATCCGGCTGATACCCCGGACGGCAGGTACGACCCACCTGCAGGTCAGTCCGTCGTTGCAGCGAACGTCGTCTACGAGGCGTCAACGCAGAAGACCTTCGCCGGTTTCTACAATCCCGACGCTGGAACCTTCTTCGGCGAAATCGCCCCGAACTACTCCGGTTTCGGGTTGGTACCAGGCTCGGAGATCCGATCCTCCACCGGCGCAGGGTCCCCGGTTCCCATGGCAGCTCGCCCCCAAGGTGGCGTGTACGTGGCATTCTCTGACCCGGCCGGCTCCACATCATCAAGGCGGAGTCTGATCATCCGCGAGATGAACTCCGGGCGGACATGGACGATCCCGGGTTCGGCTGGCGCTGAGGAGGTGTCAATGGATGCCGCACCCAACGGTCGAGTGTGGGTCACCTACGAACTCAGTGGTGATATGTACATCGCGCACACCGACCCAGGTGCACGAGACTTCGGAGCACCGAGGAAGTGGGGAACCCCGGAGCGTGGTGTGACCATTTACGGGAGTGGGGTCGAAGGTGCTGATTCCGCCGCATACATCGGTGTCAACACCTATGCAAGCGGTGAGCAGAACATCTACGTCACCCCCGTGCAGCCGAACCTCACGGTGGATGTGGTCGGGCGGGCCAAGCCGGGCGCGACCGTGACGTTGCGGATTCGCGACGGTGGAGCGCCCGTGCGCAACGCCCGGGTGAAGGTCGCGAACAGGGACCTCAAGACCGGCAAGGGTGGCCTCGTGAAGTTCAAGGCACCGCGAGCGGGCAGTGTCAAAGTGACGGCGTTGGGGCCGGGATACGCGACCTCGTCCCGCACCATCAACTTGCGGTAGTAGGCCGGTTGGCAAGTCGATGACGAGTCAATGACGGTGCGAAACGCGACCGTTGGTCGGGCGGCCGTGTTCGGTGCGGTGCTGATCCTCGGATCAGTTCTCGCGCCGATCGCGGCGCATGCCACCGAGTGCGAGCCCGGCCCGGGCGCGAACTGCGTAGGAGCTGACCTGCGGGGTAGCAATCTGGGCGGTCAGGAACTGATCGAGGCGGACTTCTCGCGAGCGAATGTGCGCGGTGTCAGTTTCTCGGACGCCGCCTTGGCGGATGCGACGTTCAATCGAGCCCGGGCTAAGGGTGCGGATTTCCAAAATTCCTTCCTCGAGCGAACGGATTTCTCTGGAGCACGGCTGAACGGTGCTCAGTTCTACGGTGCCTACATGACGGGGACGAGATTCACGCGAGCCGCGCTCACCGACGTGGATCTCAGTGGCATCCAAACCGATGGTGTGCAGGGGCGAAAGGCCATCACGCGCGAAGTGTTGAAGGCGAAGTTGTGTCGAACAACACTGCCGGACGGCAAGGTCAGCAATCGGGACTGTTGATTGCGCTGAGCGCATCGAGAGCGGGAGTGGGTCCAGGAATGACGAGACGAACAATCACCATGATGGTCAGCGCTGCAGTGATCGCTGCCACATCGGTAATGTCCGGTGGTATCGCGATGGCTGATCAAAAGGGTGAGGCCGCTCGCCTGCTCACTGCATCGCAGGCCACGAAGGCGGCCAAGTCCACTCCCGTCCAGGCCAAAGACACCGGCTGTTGGGAGGCATTGGCTGCGACCTGCTTCATCGAGTTCTCACCCCGAAGCCCGGTGAGCCTCGATGCGCGACCCGTGCCCACAGGCGTGTCCGTCTTCCGCCACTCAAGTCCGGCGGGCGCCAACCGGGACTACCAGGCCCGATTCGTTGACGAGAACGCGCAACCCATCCAAGATGGGATCGTCTCCGTTATCAGAAAGTCCCCCAAGCAAGTACTCATGCTCGCTCAGGACACGTCTATGCAGGCAGGGTGGAGTGGCCTCGGCGGACTCGTCAACGGAGCTCTCGTTATTGCGGCATCCTGCTCGTACGGGCCGGCAGGGACCGAACAGCCTCCGGCGGTTCTCACGCAGCAGCAGACGAAGGCGTTGTCTCAGTGTCTCGATGGACTGCTGTCGGCGCAGTTGAAGAAGTCTCGTAGGTAAGGACGCCATCCGAAACCTCTGCACCCGTCCGCGTCACGCTCAAGCGTGATACGCGACGATCGGTCAACGCTCGCTGTCGCGAAGGGTCATCGCGGCCGTGACGATTGGGATGCTCATCACCAGACCAGCGATCATCGCCATGGCGTCGTAAATCTCTCCCGTCCGGCCGAGGAGCGGGTTCCACAGCACCGCCATGCCGAACGTCGCATAGAGAACGATCGCTTGAGCGTAGAAACCCTTCGTGCGGAACCTGGCAAGCAGTGGTTCGTTGGCTCGCACGTTCAGCATGATCGTGATGAGCAGGAAGAACGTGAAGG
>CAZQRR010000030.1:0-14898 GCA_964595675.1 uncultured Rubrivirga sp.
GCAGGGCTCCTTGACTGACGAGCGCGCCGACAGCCTTCCTGCCAGCGGGCGCTGCCGTGCATGCTACGTGAGATCCCCCATGACGTTGACGCCGAGGACCGCGACCGTCGCAGTCCTCGCACATACCCCATGGGGTATATTGCCGGGGTGTCGAGCATAGAGGCGCTTCGCATGTGGACCCCGCGTCGTTGGCTCACGGCCCTCATCGCCGGTATCGGTGTGGCTGCGCTCGTCGCATTGCCTACTGCAGTGATCCCCAACCCGATCTTCGGTCGCGCCGTCGAGGTGACCTGGTGGTCCTACCCGGTGGTGATCCTCAGCGGCATCTTCGGCGGCCTCCTAATCGCCACCTACGTGCGCGAACCCGGACACGAGGAGATCGACAAGGCAGCGAAAGTTGGAACCGTAGGTGGTTTCCTGGCCTTCTTCGCCGTGGGCTGCCCGGTGTGCAACAAACTCGTGCTGCTCGCCCTCGGAGCTTCCGGAGCCATGTCCTGGTTCGCACCGGTGCAGCCGTTCCTCGCGGTGGCGTCGGTCGTGGTGATGGCGTGGGCCGTCCACATCCGCTTGAAGGGCATGTCTTCCTGCGCGGTGCCCCAGGTGCCAGCAGACTCTTCCGTATGACGGATCGATGGATCGTCGCCAGCAGTGGCGGTTTCGTTGGCACCGGCCTGTGGGGTGTCATGCGCCCCGGGCTCGTGTTCCATCGGGCTCTGGAGTTGTCTGACAAAGACCGACCCCGAGTGCTGTTCATCCTCACCGCGTCCGGCGATGATCCCCAGTACCTCGCAGCCATGTATTCGGCAATGTCCGAAACGAACTGCGATGTCGACCACCTCGCGCTCTTTCCCCAACCCAACCGAGCGGTCGACGAATCCATCGACGCCGCGGACGTCGTCTGGGTGGGGGGCGGCTCCGTTGCCAACCTCCTCGCGCTATGGCGCCTACACGGGGTGGATTCGGCGCTTCGCCGAGCCTGGGAATCGGGCACTGTGCTCGGAGGCGTGAGCGCGGGATCGATCTGCTGGCACGTAGGCGGCCCCACCGATTCCTTCGGCAAACAACTGCAGCCGGTCACCGATGCACTCGCTTTCCTCCCATACGGCAACGGTGTCCACTACGACTCAGAGGAGCAACGACGACCCCTATTGCACGAACTCGTCGGAAACGGAACACTCCCGACGTCCTACGCCACCGACGACCGGGTGGCGATCGTGTATCGGGGAACTTCGCCAGTCGAAGTTGTCACCGACCTGCCCGACTCCGATGCTGCGGCTTATCAAGTGCAGTTGATCAATGGATCCGTGATGGAGGAGCGCCTCGCTCCCGGCCCCGTCCCAGCTTGACCGAAACCTGCAGTTCGCGTCGCAAGAATCGCGGTTTGCAACTCGAACTGCAGGTTCTGGTGCGGGGGTTCATCGGCGTGGAGTCAGCTCGTATGCCGCCGCGCCCGCAACGATCGCGGCGATGAAGGTAGCCGGCCACGGCGTGGTGATCAACGCGAGCGGGTGCGATAACGCGAAGGCCAAGGCGTAGACGACACCCGCACCCATGATCCGCCACGGGCCTGCCGCTCGTCCCATGACGGGAATGGTGGCGATACCGAAGCCGATGACGATGGCGCCGCCGACTGCCATCGGTGCACCGGCGAAGACCACACCGAATCCAAGAACGAGACCCAGCGCAGGGAGTACGCCGGCCAACCAGCGTCGCCGGTTGCGCGGATCTACGTTCTCATCGCGCGCATCCCGCATACTCCCCCGGAAGTCGAACCGATCGGACACGTCAGCCCTGATCGACGCTCACCGGGACACCGGTGCGAACCGATTCCCACGCAGCCAACCCAATTGCAACGGGGGCGCGGCCATCGGCTCCGCTGACCGGTGAAGGCCCACCATCGGCAACGTACTTCACGAAAGCCACCCACTCGCGTCGGTAGCTGTCCATATACCGATCCAGGAAGAAGTACGGCAGATTCGCACCGTGGCGCTCGTCGGCAGTGAAGATCACGGCAGTCGTCTTGTTCGGATTCTCCGAGAGCGCCATACCGGCCGAACCGAATACTTCGAGGCGCTGGTCGTAGCCGTACACGGCTTGCCGTGAGTTGTCGATCGTGGTGATGACGCCATTGGCGTGGGTCATCGTGACGACCGCGGTGTCGAGGTCGCCAGCCTCGCCGATCGCAGGGTCGATGCGAACCCCGCCCGTGGCATAGACCTGGACCACCGGCGATCCCACGACGAACCTCGCCATGTCGAAGTCGTGGATCATCATGTCCACGAAGATCCCACCGCTGACCTTGATGTACTCCACGGGGGGCGGGGCGGGATCGCGGCTGGAGATGCGGGCCAGGTGCGGCTCCCCCACCTGGCCGCTGGCAACTGCTTCCTGGACGGCTGCGTGCGATGGGTCGAAGCGTCGATTGAAACCGACCATGAAGGGCACACCGGCCGCGTCGACCGATGCCAATGCCCTGTCGACTTCCGCCAGATCCAAACTGACCGGCTTCTCGCAGAAGATCGCCTTACCCCCTGCTGCCGCCTTCTGAATCAGTGCCACGTGAGTGTCGGTGCTACTGCATATCGCGATGGCATCCACATCCGCCGATGCCACCATCTCCTCGAAACTCATCGACGGCACCTGGAATTCAGCGGAAACTTCCGCAGCGCCGGCTTGGTAGACGTCGAACACTCCCGCCAGGCTCGCCCCTGGGGTTTCCCTGGCGATGATTCCCGCGTGCATCCTGCCGATTCGCCCAACGCCGGCAACACCGATGCGCACCGTCATTCGTCTCTCCCCATCTGGAATCTAGACTTCCACCAGAATATGAACGACGAGACGGGGCCGAAGCCCCGTCCCGTTTGATTGTGCCGTACCGCACGTGCTCAGTCGCACTACAGCACCATCACTACGACATGTTCTCCAACTCGTGCGCCAGGGCCTCCAGCTCGGCACCACCGGCCATCGCCTTGACCAGTTCGTCGCGAGACACCTCCGACCGGGCGTACTCGGCCATCATCTGTCCGCGGTTGAGCAGGTAGAAGCGATCCCCCACCAGGTAGGCGTGGTGCGGATTGTGGGTAATGAACACCACAGCCACACCACGCTCCTTTGCTTGCAGGATGTACTTCAACACGACGCCCGACTGCTTGACTCCCAACGCACTCGTCGGCTCGTCGAGGATCAGCACGTTGGCACCGAAGTGCACGGCTCGAGCAATGGCCACAGCCTGGCGTTCGCCGCCAGACAAGGTGCCTACCGGCTGCTCGGGATCCCGAATGTCGATGCCCATGTCGAGCAGCTCGGCCTTGCAGACCGCCTTGGCCTTCTTCGCATTGAGCCGGCGGAACGGCCACGGCCACTCCGTTGGTTCATTGCCCAGGAAGAAGTTCCGCCAAACCGACATCAACGGAACGGTGGCCAGATCCTGGAACACCGTGGCGATGCCCTCTTCGAGCGCATCGCGAGGCGACGTGAAGCGCTTCGGCTCGCCGTTGACGAGCAATTGCCCCTCGGATGGTTCATGGACACCACTGAGGATCTTGATCAAAGTGGACTTACCGGCACCGTTGTCACCCAGGACACAGGTCACGCTTCCGTTGTCGACATGCATCGAAACATCGCGAAGGGCGATGACGCTGCCGAAGGCCTTGGAGACATTGACCAATTGCAGGGCAGGCGTTAAGTCGGTCATCTTCGGACTCCCTGGAATCGACGACTGATGAGCGTGTTGACGAGAACCGCGACGAACAGGATCAAACCGAGGAACAGCCACGACCAGTCCGTGTTCCAGCGCGCGTACGCGATACCGATGAATGCCATGCCGATGATCGCGGAACCGATAGCGCCACCGATCGCTGATCCGTAGCCGCCGGTGAGCAGACAGCCACCCACAACGGCTGCGATGATGAAGACGAATTCCTCACCTACACCCTGACCGGCCTGCATAGACCGTAGGCGCAACAGGCTGATGATGCCCACGAGCGCCGCGGACATCGAGGTGAGTACGAACAACGTGATCTTGGTGCGCCGGACCGGAACGCCGGTGTTTCGGGCTGCGTTCTTATCACCACCCACGGCGAAGATCCAGTTACCGAACTTCGTCCGGGTGAGCACCCAGGTGGCGATGGCGACGAGTACGAACCACCAAACCACTGCAATCTTGAAGTTATAGGGCGGGATGATCTCCGATGCGAACACCACGCGCGCGCTGTCGAACCCAGCTCCCTCGTCCACGCCAGCGACGCGCACCGTGTCCGTGATCGCCTTGGTGACGCCGAGGTTGATGCCGCGCAACGAGAAGAACATCGCGAGCGTGACGATGAAAGACGGCAGACCCGTAGTCATCACCAGCCAGCCGTTCGTGAAGCCGATGCCTGCAGCGAAGATGAAGGTAAGGACGATGGCGAGCCAGACACCCATGTTGTATTCGGTGATCAAGAGCCCCGCGAACAAACCGGCCGTTCCGATCATCACACCGGCGGACAGGTCGAACTCGCCGCCGATCATCAGCAGCGACACCGCTACAACCACGATGCCGGTGGTGGCGGCCACGTCGGTCCAACGGGCCGCACCGGTCAAACCAGAGAACGTGCCCGTCTGGTCGACAACCGAGAAGAAGATGTAAACGACGATCAGACCCATCAAGGCACCGATTTCGGGCCTGCGCATCAAGCGCGTGATGGGACTGCTTTTCGCTACCCGCTCATCGGCGGGGGCGGTGGTAGTCGACATGAACAACTCCCAAACTTCGGGCCGCTAGACCGTGGGCGAGGCGCTGTGCGCCTCGCCCCCGGGGCCAAGCAACGGATCCGGATTAGCGGGTGCCGTTAGCGGCCAGTTCCTGCACCAGCTCTGCGTTCTCCTGAACCACGAAGCCGGGGCCGGTGTACATCGGCTGTCCACCACCGAGCTCGTGTCCGTTGAGCAGGTTCAGGTACAGCAGAACCACGGACATGTAGCCCTGGGCGTACTGCTGCTGATCGATCGCGAAGGCGAGGTCGCCGTCGGCGATGGCCTGGACGGCATCGCCGGAGAGGTCGACCGTACCGACCGTGATGTCACGACCGACGGCGTCCGCTGCCGGGAGTGCGGCGGCGGTTGCGATGTCGGCGTTCAGCGCGAAGATGCCGTCGATCGAGGGATCAGCCTCGAGGGCGGCCTGGATCTCAGCCTGGCTCTGAGCAAGGTCACCGAGACCAGCGCTCAGCTGGAGGTTCTCGACATTGCCGAAGGTGTCGGCAGCTCCGTCGCAGCGCTCCTGCAGGCCGATGTTGTTCTGCTCCTGGATCGGGCACAGCACCTTGGTGACGCCGGCTTCCTGGAACTTCAGGCCCGCTTCCTGGCCCGCGATGAACTCGTCCTGACCCACGTGGGTGAATGCGCCGAGATCCTTGAACACCTTGCTACCGGAGTTCATGGTCACGATGGAAACGCCTGCAGCCTCAGCGGCGGCCAGGGCGTCCTTGAGTGCATCCGGATTCGGAGCGGAGACGGCGATGCCTTCACAACCTGCAGATACGTCGGCCTCGATCAGCTGAGCCTGAAGCTCGGCATCATTCGTGGTCTCCTGGTAACTGAAGTCAACGCCGAGGTCGGCTGCAGCGCGGTCCGCACCAGCCTTGGCAACCGACCAGAAGCCGCCGCCATCACCGTGGGTGACCATGCAGATCTTGAACTCGGAGTTGTCCGGACCCGAAGAGCCGGAGCCCTCAGCCGCGGCGGTATCGCCTTCAGCTGCGCTGTCGCCGCTGTCGGAGCTACACCCCGCCAGAACGAGAGCCGACGCCGCAACAGCGGCGATGGCGAACTTGCCTACCTTCATGAATGACCTCCTTGGCGCCCCGGGGGACGCATCGTCATAACGTTACGTTCGCTGTTCTTTCCGGGGATTCCCCACCAGTCCGAACTTTGGAACGCTCCAATGGCGCCTAGTGTCGTGTGTCACAAGGATGTTGGGAAGGGTTCCCGCGGATGAGTTACCAACTCGTTACCCCACACCCCCACCAGCGTTTCCCCCGGATTCCGGGGAATGTGCTCCGTTTCCCCCCGTTTCGGGGCCCAACTGACCGGATCCCCCGGAATCCGGGGGAAACGCGTGGGTGGGACGTGCCGGGGGTGTCCGGGTGTCCTGAGCGCCCAAATCAGGGCGCGAGATCGACCACGGGCTCCCAGCGACGGGACGTCCATGAATCGATGAGCGCTTGCTGAACACTTACGACGTCCACCGCCTCGCGGAAGCTCGGACTAAATCGGTCGCCACCGGCTAACGACTCCAAGAACACGTGGTCTTCGATCGCGACGAGGTCCTCGAAGCCGATCGCGTTGGCTTGCCCGGGCACGAATGCTCCGTGGAAGGGGAAGCGATCGCCGCCGTAGATGGTCGTATAGCCGGAACTGGGATCATCGGTGAGCCGGTAGTAGCGCAGTTCGTTCATCGTCTCGAGGTTCCACGCCAGCGCACCTTTCGTGCCATACACCTCGAAAGTGTTCTGACTTTCCGGCCCCACCATGGTGCGGCTGGCTTCGAAGGTGCCGGTGGCACCATTGGCGAAGGTGCACAGCATCGAGGCGAAATCCTCGTTCTCCACCTCGCCCTTCGGATCCTCAGGCTTGCCGCGTCCGTAGTGACCGGCCGTCCCTTGAGCTAGCGGACGGTGCGTGATGGTCGTGTTCTTCATGCCGGTTACCTCGGTGATCGGACCCACGAGGAACTGGGCCATCGATACCGAGTGACTCAAGATGTCGCTGGTCACGCCGTAACCTGCTTGATCCAAGAAGAACCGCCACGTCAGTAGACCGAGTTCGTCACTGCCGTACATAGACAGGAAGTGGCCCCGGTAATGGGTGATCTCACCCAACTGACCCGATTCGATTAGCGACTTGGCGTGGATCACGAGCGGTGCCCAGAGGTAGTTGTAACCGACTCCCGTAGCAACGCCGGCGGCCGATGCGGAAGCGAATGCGGCAACGGCCTGCTCCGGCTTCCCACCGATCGGCTTCTCGCTGAAAACCGCTTTCCCCGCAGCCGTCGCAGCTTCGATCATCGGCACATGCAGCATGTTCGGCGCGGTCACCCACACTGCGTCGACGTCGTCGCTCTCGACGGCTTCCTGCCAATCGGCCACCGAACGTTCGAAGCCGAAGTCCTCGACCGCGCGGGTCCGCCGCGACTCCTCGGTATCGGCGCACACCACGAGTCGCGGTGTCGCGCTTCTATCCGGGAACAGCGACGGGATTCGAAGCATCGACCTGCTGTGAGCTTGCCCCATCCAACCCAAGCCCAGCACTGCCACACCAACGGACTTCTTCATCGATGACCTACTTCACTCGTCCGGCTGCCGAGGTCATCGGTAGCCGTGGGTCGGGTTCTTGATTTGCCCAGGATTCGCGGATCCAATGCTGCTCGGGATCGTCGCAGAACGCCATCGTGCGATCCTCCCCTGGTCCGGCGAGCACGTTCAGGAAGTACATCGGGTACTCCGGGTTGGCGACCGTAGGTCCGTGATAACCCTCGGGAACCAGGTAGGTGTCCTGATCGAAGACGCTGATGGTTTCGTCGTGGCTTCCATCGACTGTGTAAAGCCGGAACAGCCCCGACCCCGTGGGGTCGCCATGTGGGCCGTCCTCGCGTCCGATCCTGAAGTAGTAAATCTCCTCATTCATCGTCACGCAGTCGCCGATGCCATCGTGGCGATGGGGTGGCCACGAGGACCAGTTACCTCCTGGTGTGATCACCTCGCAGACGTTGATCTTGTGGGCTCCGGAGAATGAATCCGGCGTGGCGTAGTTCGTCACCTGGCGGGTTGATCGACCAGCGCCACGGACCTCCACGGGAACAGACTCAGCAGGGCCGTAGTGCACCGGGAAGATCTCACTGGCTCGAGCCGTGACGATGGCGACCTCGCCGCCGTCTCCGCTGATCGAGACCTTGGACCCGACCGGCAGGTACATCCAGTCCGACACCGCGGCGAAGACACCGTCTCGGCCGCGCATGGGGAATTCCCGATCGTCGACCGAGACCACGAAGTCGCGGGCCGACAAGGAGACGAGGACCCCTTCTTCTCCCTCGAGTGTGAACTCGGCGGGGTCGCCAGCGCGCATCGTGTACACGTGCATCCCGCAATAGGTCCAACCCGCCGTTTCCGGAGTGATCCGAAGGTCGGCTCGCCCCTGAGCCGCACTGCCGGCGGGGATCAACCATCGTCGCTCATCACTCATGAAAACCACCGTCCTTCAGGGTGAACGATCTTCGCTGCCGCGGTGACCGCACCTTCGACGTCACCGTCCTCGGGATAGACCAGCGCCCGACCCGCCACCAAACCGCGCACGTTGGGCTCGGCCATCGAAGCCTGCCATCCAGCGAAAGTCTGGGCAGCGTTGGCTCCTGGATCACCGCCCAGCATCACGATCGGCATGGTGGTGGTGGCCGCGACCTTGGCCATGTCGGGCGACGCAGGCAGTTTCAGCCAGGTGTAGGCCGACGACGAGCCCAATCCTGAGGCGATGGCAACCACCTTGATGAGACGCTCTGTCGACTGATCTAGGCGAGCCCGTCCCGATTCGTCGATGAGATACGGCAGCGGCTCGACCATGTTCATGAGTTTGCGATCTGCGAGTTCGGTCGAGATCGCGGCCACCATCTCCAAAGTGCGAGCAACGCCCGCATCGGTGTCCTCGATTCGCAGCAACGTCTTACCGCCATCGAGTCCGTACTCAGCGATGTGATCGGCGTCGTAGGCAGTGAGGCGATCGTCGAGTTCCCATCGTGCACCGATGATGCCGCCGCGATTCATCGTGCCGATGGCCACCACACCTTCGAGCTCCCCCAACCAGGCCAGTTCCTCGAGGATGTCGGCACTGGCCATGACACCGTCAACGCCGGGAACCGCCAGGGCCCGCTTCACTCGGTCCAGCAGTGTGTAGCGGTCGGCCACCGCCAAAGGGTCGGAACCAGCCGCCAACATGCCTCGCGCAGTGTGGTCGACGGCAACGATAAGCAGATTGCCGTCGGGTCCCACCAAATCTCGGCGCCTTCGCTGTTGCAGTGCTCGCCGTAGGGATTCCGGTTCCCGGATTCGAGCCTCGATGAGAGCCGCGTAGTCGGCCCTGTCCAATAGATTCACGCGGTGCCTTTCGTTCCACCCTGACTGATGATCCGTTCGACTGTCTCCGCGGTGGGCATCGCATCGGCGCACGTCAATTGCGTGGCCACGTAGGCACCGGCACCGTTGGCGAAGGCGCCGATGCGTTCTAGGCCCCAACCCGAGAGCAGGCCGTGAACCAGGGCGCCACCGAATGCGTCACCAGCCCCTAGCCCGCATAGGACGTCGATCTCAAGCGGCGCCACGCGAACACGCTGGCTGCTGTCGGCAAGGAGCACTCCTCCACCACCGAGCTTCACGATGGCGATCCGCACACCTCGACTCAACAACTCATCGGCCACCTCGTCTGGCTCCTCTAGACCCAGAGCCATGTCGCATTCCGCGCGGTTGCCCACAACCACCGTGCTGTGCTCGATGGCTCGTTGGGCAGCTTCCCGTGCCACCTCTACGTCGGGCCACAGGGATGGCCGGTAGTCCAGATCGAGGATGGTGTCGTGCCCCGGCTGGCGCCCACGGTCCTCCAGCCAGGCGAACGACGCCTGCGCGGTGCTGCCCCGAGCTAGCGCACCAACGCTCATCCAGAAAACCCGACAATCACGGATAGCCGATTGCGGGACATCGTCGACGCCGACCGTCGTGTCCGGCGCGGCATCGCCCCGGTAGAAGATGATCTGAGGATCCTCCGGTGGCGCCAAGGCGGCGAGCACAACCGGGGTGAGGGCTGACGAGTCACGACCGATGTAGCGCGTATCCACCCCCCATTCCGCGAGTCGGCTGATCACATAGTCGCCAAGCGGATCGGTGCCGACCTTGGTCACTACTGCTGCACTATGGCCGTACCTGGCAACGGCAACCGCCACATTGGTCGGGCTTCCGCCGACCGACTTGCGAAACGTCTGGGGTTCGGTGAAGTCGGCATCGATCTCCTGTGCATACAAGTCGACGCTGACCCGCCCGACGGTGATGACCTCGGGGGTGTCCGGTGCGCTCATCCCGACTCCTTGGAACGGTCCAAAATCCACTGCGATCGTGTCACACTTGGCACATCAGGGCAAGAAGCCCTCATGACGCAAGAACGCAAGCAACACCCGAGCGAAGGTGGATGTGACGATGCGCGTGTTGGTGATCGGTGCCGGACGTATGGGCGACATTCGATCCACCGACCTATCGGCCGATCCCCGGGTGGGCGAGGTACTCATCGCCAACCGCACCCAGCACCGTGCGAATGATCTCGCCAACCGTATCGGCGGGTGCGCGGTCGACTGGGAACGAGTTGACTCAACTGAAGCCGACGCCTACGTCATGGCACTGGCCACCGACGCCCACGGTTATCTGCTCGATGCGCTCCTGGCGACCGGCAAGCCGATCCTGTGCGAAAAACCCATCGCCTTGACGATCACCGACACCGAGCGAATCTGCGCGCGCGTCGAGAAAACAGGCACTCAGATGCAGATCGGCTTCCAGAGGCGTTTCGACGCTGGGATCGCTGAAGTCCAGCGGCGGATAAGCACCGGTGAAATTGGTGCGATCTACGACCTCGTGCTCGCGTCACGCGACCACACTCCCCCCTCGCGAGACTTCCTCCCCGGTAGTGGCGGGATCTTCCGGGATCTCCACGTTCATGACCTCGACCTCGTCGCATGGCTTACCGGTTCACCGATTGCAACAGTGCAGGCAACCCGTGCGATTCGAGGCGAAGGCGACTATGCGGACTTCGACGACGCAGACATCACCCGGATCATCGCTGTCACGGAATCGGGTGTGCCGACTTCCATCTCGGGGGCGCGGCACAATGCCCGCGGCCACGATGTCCGCCTCGAAGTGTTCGGATCGAAGGATTCGCTCAGCGCCGGGATCACCGCGCGAACACCGTTGCTCACCATCGATGGAGTCGATGTTGCGATCGATCGTGACCCCTACACCGGATTCGTCGATCGCTTCCGCGACGCATTCCGTTCCGAGACTGCCGCATTCGTGGATCTCGTCGAAGGCGGGCCGAACCCGTGCCCACCCCAGGCAGCCTTGGACGCGATGCGCGCTGCGGTCGCATGCGAAGTATCCGTAGGCACCGGCCGCGCGGTAGCGGTCAACGAGGTCCATGATGACTGAGCGCTCAGGCGAAAAGCGACCGACGATCCACGACGTCGCAGCACGAGCGGGAGTCTCCAAGTCGCTCGTCTCGTTGGCACTGCGTGGCTCCTCCAAGGTGAGCGATTCCAGTCGCGAGGCCATCGAGAAGGCGGCCACCGAATTGGGATATCGCCCCAACGCGCAGGCCCGAAGCCTCGCCGACCGACGGAGTCGGACCATCGGCATCAACATCGCCGAACTCGACAATCCGATCTTCCCGCAAATTCTCAGCGGTGCACACGGCGTGATTCGCGCCCGCGGCTACAACACGATGCTCGTCTCCGGCGAGCGCGACCCCGAACTCGAGAGCACCGAACTAGCCAAACTGCTCGAGTTCCAGGTCGAAGGCTTGATGCTGATCTCCCACCGGCTACCAGCAGCCACGGTGCGGTCCCTGTCGGCCGAAGTCCCGACCGTGGTCCTGACCTTGCGGGGTATCACGGGGCCGGGAATCGACACGGTTACAACCGACGACGAAGCCGGTGCGCGTATGGCGATGCAGCACTTGTTCGACCTGGGGCACACGCGGATCGCACACATCTCCGGCGGCACACTCGAACCAGCCGTGGTGCGCGAAGGGGTCTACCGCGAACAGATGGTCGCAGCCGGGCTCACCGATCTGATTCGTGTTGCACCCGGTGACCTGACGAATCTGGGCGGACTCGAAGGTGCACGGCAGATGCTGAGCGAGGGCCCTGCCCCCACCGCGATCTTTGCGAGCAACGACAACTCGGCGATCGGCGCCATGGCAGCGTGTCAAGAGCGCGCTCTGCGGGTACCAGAGGACGTTTCGATCATCGGCTACGACGGTGCTGCTCTCGGGGCCTTGCGGACTTTGAGTTTGACGACGATCGCCCAGCCACTGACGGAGATGGGTCATCTGGGCGCCGAGCGATTGTTCGATCGCCTCGACGGTCGCAAGGTGGCGAACCGATCCATCGTTCTCGAGCCAGAGCTGCTTACGCGAGGAACCACGGCGCCTCCCCGCGACTAGCTCGCTTCATCACGCCAGTTTGCGAAAGCAGTCAAGGACTCGGGGTTCGCCAGCCCAGACGTATTGCGCACCGGATCTCCGTTCACCACATCGGTCACGGCGAGTTCGGCGAGTTTGCCCGTGACGGTGCGGGGAACAGCCGAGACTGCAACGACATCAGCGGGCACATGCCGGGGGCTGGTGCGAGTCCTGATGCTGTCGCGAATGCGATCTCGCAGGTGTTCGTCGAGTTCCACTCCCGGCATCGGAACGACGAACAACACGATTCGAGTATCGAATCCCCGCCGCTGCCCCACGACGATCGACTCACTGATCTCTTCGAGTGCGTCCACGACTCGGTATATCTCCGCAGTTCCGATGCGAATCCCACCGGAGTTCAAGGTGGCATCGGATCTGCCATGGATGACGAAGCCGCCGTGTTGCGTCGTGGAGATGAAATCCCCATGCGCCCACACTCCGGGAAAGCGCTCGAAGTACGAGGCTCGATACTTCGAACCATCATCACCCCAGAACCCGAGAGGTCGAGAGGGAAAGGGTGTGGTGCACACCAATTCGCCGCGCTCCCCGACTGCGACCGGTTCACCTTGCTCCCCGTACGCCTGCACGTTCAGACCGAGCGCGGCGCCCTGGATCTCACCGCGATGAACAGCAAGCGTCGGGACTCCCAATACGAAGCACCCGCAGATGTCCGTTCCACCGGAGATGGAGGCGAGATGCACGTCGGTGGCAATGTGCTCGTAGATGTAGTCGAAGAGCTCCGGCGCTAGGGGTGATCCCGTGCTGGCGATGGTTCGTAGGTGCGGCATCGCATAACCCCGCACGGAGTTCTCGCGCAGAGATTCGATGTACTTCGCCGAGACTCCCAGAAACGTCAACCGCTCGTGCTGCGCCAAGTTCAGCAGCCTGTCTGGATCGGGATACATCGGTTGCCCGTCGTACAGCACCACGGTTGCGCCAGTCCCTAGGGCCATCACGAGCCAGTTCCACATCATCCAGCCGCATGTTGTGTAGTACGTGATGCGATCTCCGCGGTTGATATCCAGATGTACCCGTTGTTCAACGAGATCCTTCAGCAGCACTCCGGCTGCGCTGTGCACGATGCATTTGGGGGCACCGGTGGTGCCGCTAGAGAACAGGATGAACCCCGGATGATCGAAGGGCAACGCCGTGGTGGCCAGTTTGACGTCACGCCCGACCCACGCATCCCATGGCTCCCCCACGCTGTCACCGACCTCACCGATCACCACTACGCGTTCAACGCTTGGCAGACCAGCGAGCACCTCAGAGATACGAGGGCGCATATCGAATTCGCGCCCACCGTAGGTGTAGCCCGAACCCACGAGAAGTAGTCGCGGTTCGATCTGACCGAACCGTTCGAGCACTCCCGGTGGCGCGAAGTCCGGCGAGGCCGTGCTCACCACCCCACCGATGGACAAGGCCGCCAACGCCCAGATCACCACTTCGGGAACATTGGGTGCCCAAGCTGCCACCCGGTCCCCCGGCTCCAGCCCGACATCCCGCATGGCAGCGGCCACACTCGCCACCTGAGAGCGCAATTGCTCACGTGTCCAACTACGACGACTACCCGCTTCGTCGACGCCGACCAGGACCTCGGCATCCGAATCACCCGCCAGCAGTGTGTCGACCACGTTGAGTCGAGCTTGCGGGAAAAAACGTGCATGAAGGACATCGCCACCGTCGTACGCAACGTCGTCCTGGTGGCCGACGATGCCGCATCCATCCCAAGCCCACGACCAGAAGCGATCGAGATCCGCGATGCTCGCCGCATGAGCGTTTGCGTAGTCGTGAGTGCCGCTGAATTCCAGCCAGCGGCGCATAGCAGCGCCGCGATCAGCCGGCGGCTGCCATGAACCAGTCACGCGCGCAGCCTGCCAAACCCCCGATGCGGTGTCAGTTGTCGGGCAGGATTTTCAATTTCCTGCCCGACAACTGACACTGCATCGGGATGGGGGGGTTAGGCGCGGTCGTCCGTGTAGTACGCGCGCACCTCAGGCATGACCGGCCGCATCATGAACAGCGGTCGACGCAAGCCCTCGGCGTTGGGGCCCGGGCGGGTCTTGGCCATCCACTCGCGGTACACCTCGCGGGACCTCGCGGTATCGACGACTACGTCGCCGTACTTGTCCTCATCGTGTGCTCGCTCGATTCGCACCTTCTGATGCCAGCAGTGCATGCCCGACCAGGTGTCGGGGTGCACGGCGAACGCGAGGTTCTGGTGCACGCCGGGGTCTTCCCAGGTGATGCGCGCAGAGTCAGGGTCGTCGCTCACGAACGGCTTGATGCCCTCCTTGTAGCGAAGCCGCCAGCGGCCGTCCTCGAGCTTGCCCACATCGACCTTGCCGGTCACCCAGCGGCTACCGGCATCGTCGGTGGTGCGCCACCGGCCCATGTGGTGGGACAGTGCCGAGACACCCGGGCGGATGCCTTCGGTGGCCCAGATGCGGGGCACGAAATACCCGATCTCGGTGGTGACACGCACCATGTCGCCCGTCTTCAGACCCAAGCGGTTCGCATCGACCGGATTCATCCACAGCGGGTGCTTGTTGCTGATCTCATTCAGGTACTTCGCATTACCCGATCGCGTGTGGATCAGCGTGGGCAACCGGAAGGTCGGCACGAGCACCATCTCCCCGGACTCCTCATCGAGTT
>CAZQRR010000031.1:0-14659 GCA_964595675.1 uncultured Rubrivirga sp.
TACTCGGCGCGCATCGCCATGAGGCCGGGCATCTCGTGCTCGGCCAGACGGATCTCGTCGCGGCCGAACTCGGCGAGGGACAGGTCGGCAACCTTGTAATCGGGGGTGCCGTCGGGCTTGGTCAAGGACATTGGTTCTCCAGTGTTCGTCTGTTCGTCGGTATTTCCGGGCTACTTCTGTGTGGTGCCTGCTGTTTGATGCCAGCTGTTTGATGCGCACGACGACGACACTTCGAAGAGTCCACTTCACATGAAGATGAGACCTTGCGGAAGACACGCCGACGCGAGCGTCACGACGGGAACCAGGGCTCCGGACCATCGGCGACTGGACGTCAGTCTGCCATGGATACCCGCTACGCGCCCAGCGGGCGCTCCGATCGGCAGGACTGCCGTCGAGGAATCCTTCCGATCAGGTCGCCAGGACCGCGATCGCCCGACCCGCGGTGCTCACCTGGGCCGGGCCCTCCTCGGCGGTGATCGCGACCCCCTGGCCCTGCTCGGCCGACACCGTGCGCTCCCCCACCGTCACGTCGCAGGTGCCCTCGATGGCCACCACCAGGCGGTAGGCGCCCTCGGCGAGCCGTTCGCGGGAGCCGTCGATGACCCGAAGGGAGAAGGCACCGCCCTCAGGTTCGATCGCCGCGCCAGCAGGGATGAACTGCGGCGAGGTGTGGAAGTCCAAGATCCGCAGCGCGTGATCGATGAAGACCGGCTTGCTGGTCAGTCCCAAACGCAGCACGTTGTCCGAAGTGGTCATCACTTCGAACCCGACGCCGCGCACGTAACTGTGCGGAATGCCCGGTGCGAGGTAGACCGATTCCCCGGGCTCGAGGGTGACGAAGTCCAGTAACGGAGTCAGGGCCACGCCGATGTCCTCGGGGAAGTCGGAGGCCGCCTGCTCGTAGGCCGCGATCTCGGCGTCGGTCATCTGCCGGCTCATCGTTCCGGCCTGCTGCGCTTGTCGGATGGCCGCGGGGAGCTGCTCGGCAAACGAGGCCGCATCACCCGCGCGTTCCACGATCATCTGGATCGCGGAGATCCGATCACGGGCGTGCAAGGCTGCCGCTGCGAGCGATAGATCATCGATGCGTTCGATGATCTCCGCTGCATCGAGTTCCGGTCGCCACCCGACGAAGGCATCGAAAGGCTGCAGCGCCATCAGCACTTCGGCCTTCTCGTGGGAATCGGCGAGGATGTGCGGCCCGGCGATCTGCTGGTCCTCCCACATCTTCTTCGCGTCGTGGGCATTCGGGTGCACCTGCACCGACAGGGGCTTGGCGGCCGCGAGCACCTTCGCCAATACCGGGGCTTGCTCCCGAGTGAGGTGGTCGGCCAACGTTGCCTCTGCATCAACGATCGGCGATGGGCCATTGGGGTGGACGCCGAACCACAGTTCAGCCTGCGGTTCGCCCGCGTAGTGCGCGCCTTCAGCACCCAGCCACGGCGTCAGGCCGTCGACCACGCCCCAGTCGTAGTCCTTGACACTGCCCCGAAGCAGGTGCATCAACTGTTCGCTACCCCGATGCCGTTCGGACCGGGCGTGGCCTCATCGAGCAGCATCACCGGTATGCCATCGCGCACCGGGAATCGCGTGGCACACACCGTGCAAACGATCTCGCCGGACACCTCGTCCGCCTGCTCACCGGGCACGACCGCACCATGCTGCGGACACGGGCACGCGAGCACATCCCACAGATGAGGCGATAGGCCAAGCGGCGAATTCGGATACTCACTCATGCAGTGCCTCCGCGCATCATCGTCAGAACATCGTCGCGCAATCGGACCATCGTGGCCTCATCCTTTGCCTCGACGTTGAGTCGAAGTAGCGGTTCGGTATTGCTCGGGCGCACGTTGAACCACCAATCACCGCCATCGATCGTCAACCCATCCAGGTGATCCGTGGTCACGCCATCGCGAGCTGCATAGTGCCCTTCGATCCGTGCGGTGACACCTTCTTGATCGTCGACCTTGGTATTGATCTCCCCCGAGGCTACGTACCGCGCGTAGGGAGTTAGCAGCGACGAGAAGGTGGTTCCAGCCGGAGCGGATCCGAGGGCTGCGAGGGCGTGCATGGCCGCGAGCATCCCCGAATCGGCTCGCCAGAACTCCCGGAAGTAGAAGTGACCGGAGTGCTCACCACCGAATACGGCGTCGGTTTCGGCCATGGTGGCCTTGATGAAGGAATGGCCCACCCGGGTCTTCACCGGTGTGCCGCCGCTCTCGATGACCACCTCGGGAACGGCCTTGGACGTGATCAGGTTATGGATGACCGTGGAACCTGGATGCTTGGCCAATTCGCGATCGGCGATCAGTGCGGTGAGTGTCGATGGGCTGACGACGTCGCCGTTCTCATCGACCACGAAACACCGATCGGCATCGCCGTCGAACGCCAATCCGATATCTGCGCCCAACTCGCGGACGCGGGCTTGGATGTCCAGCAGGTTCGACGGCTCGATGGGATTGGCCTCGTGGTTGGGGAAGGTGCCATCGAGTTCGAAGTACATGGCATCGATCGTGAGCGGAAGCGCCGGCAGTCCCGCCGCGTCCCCCAGGACGGCCGGCACCGTGTAGCCGGCCATGCCATTACCGGCATCGACCACCACCGACAAGGGTCGGATCGCAGACAGGTCGACAAGTTCACGCAGGTAGCGCGCGTAGTCGGCGAGGGTCTCCTGGTTGCGAACGTGACCGAGTGGCCCCTCGAAGTTCGGGATGCCGTTTTCGATCATCTGCCGGATCTCCCGCAGGCCCGACTCCTGGCCTACCGGCGCTGCACCGACGCGACACAACTTGATGCCGTTGTACTCGGCCGGATTATGACTCGCGGTGAACATGGCGCCAGGCAGTCCGAGGGAACCTGAAGCGAAGTACAGCCCATCGGTGCTGCACAGACCGATCAACACCACGTCGCAACCTTGTTCGCGGACACCTTCGGCGAAACTCGCGACCAGGTCCGGGCCGGACGGACGCATATCGTGGCCGATCACCACCGCGCCCGGACCTCCATCTGCGGCACGAACACCCACAACGTTGACGAAGGCGGCACCAACATCGTGCGCGAGGTCCTCATCGAGCTGATCGGGATAGATGCCGCGGACGTCGTAAGCCTTGATGATCGAGTCGAGATCGCGCACCTGGCAAGGCTAGCGGTGAATCAGAGCCTGTGGTTCACCACAGCCGTTCATGATCGAATGGCTCGTCCATGGACGATCGTTGTGAAACCCGCGCTTGGACTGGTTCGGTGACGTGCGGCTCGTCTGCTGATGCAGCGAAATCCACGTGCGAGACATCCGGGACCACGCGAAGGTGGGCCCTGCGGGCGCCCGCGGGCTCCTCGGTTGGCGCCGCGAAGTGATCCTCCGGTGCGTAGCGCGGCCTGGCGGCTTCACGAACCGCATTGGCGAGGGCTTCGAGATCGTCGGTGCTCGGCTTGAGCGCATCGGGATCGGGCGTGATGCGCACCACTTCCCAGCCCTTGGGGGCGGTCAGCCGATCGCTGTGCATCTGACAAAGGTCGTAGCAATGGGGTTCGGCGTATGTGGCCAATGGTCCGACGACCGCCGTGGAGTCGGCGTACACGTACGTGAGGGTCGATACGGCCGGCTGGGTGCACGACGGCTTGGAACAACGACGTCGACTCACGCTGGGCACGCTAGTGCGATGTCAACTCCCACGCGAGTAGCCGCGCCGGTGCGAGCGTGTTCGTAGCGATCGTGTTCGTAGCGATCGAGTTCCTAGCGAACGGCGACGGCTGCGTCCGGAACGGCCTGCGGAACCGGAACGCGTACGCGCAACGGCTTCCAGGGATATCCGGTGATCAAGTCCCCGAAGCGCGAACGCTCGCGCACCCGGTGGGCCGCGAGCACCGGACCCGATCCTGCGACGGGCGTGATCACACCGGTGAACCACTCGACATCGCTTGGCGGCTCGAAGGTGATGACGCGCACCTCACCGGCGGGAACCGAGACGCGCACCGGTTCGGTGGCCTCGGCGACCTGTTTGCCGCCGCGGAAGGGCAGCATCGTGACGTCGACCTCCACCGACGTGGACGGAGCGGCGATCTGCAATTTCACATCGGTGGCCGCACGCACAGGAAGCCCGGTCACCGCTGACGGTCCGGTGAAAGGCTGTGCTCCGGCTGTGAACGAGGCTTCGTTCTGCACGCTCCTGCCACCGAAGAACTGCCGCATGCCCGCCACGATCGGCTGGTCGGACGTCAACTCCAATGTTGCCGGGAGCACACCGTCGGGTGTGGATGGCAGCGCCGGCGTCATGTCCAACGTGGCTACAGCCCGAGCCGGCACGATGAGACTGCCGCGTTCGAACGGTGCGTAGCTGCCGTCCTGCGCGAGGACGCGCACGGAGACCACGGCGTCGTTATCCGTCGTCGAAACCACCGAGAGAACGCGTGCCCCATCGCCAGCGAGGATGCCCGGGACGTAGACCGTGGTAGCCGGCTCGGCAGCCGCGGGGATCCAGTCGGTGCCGATGACATCGAGCCCTACGCGCTGTTCGTCATCCACCGAAGCACCGACGCGTCCGGAACGAGCGATGACATGGAAGGCAGTTCCGTTGACTCCCGGTGCCACCTCGTCCAGGCGGACCACCACCCGGTCCTGTCCGGGCACCACCAATCCGCGCGTGGTGGGGGTATCGATCTCACCTTCGGGTCCGTAGACGATGACGTCAACCACCGCCGATGTCACATCCGGATTGACCAGGACCACCCGCGTGACTCGACCGGCTACCGCCCCACCACCGACGAACCAGAACTCCGAGGCCGCCGGAGCGCAAGCAGTGCTCGCCATGCCGCGTCCGCGACCGGTCGGGTCACGGCCCCATTGATCGGCGACCAAGCCAGGAGCCAACGAACCCTCGCCGTACGCCTCGATAGCCGGAAGCCTCGAACCGAAGGCTTCGATCTGCCCCTGTTCACCGGGACGCGCGATGTTCGAACGGGCCGATTCAGCACCAGGCAGCGTCCGCAGTCCAGCTTCACCGTCACCGCTTTGACCCACCTGCCCGGGGATCACCGCTCCCGTGACCCGCACTCCCAAGGTTCCACCGGTACCCGGTTCCGGACACAGCAGCACGCTCGATCGGATCGGCTCGGCTCCAACGGTGGACTCCTGCGGTGGAGCCGGTTGCGCTTGGATCAATTGCCCCAGGCCCACCACCAGTGCGATCACGGCAAAGACGACGGCAGCCGCCTGCCACCGAGGGCGTGACGACGCCGCGATCACTTCCTCGCTCACGGTGTCACCGCCTCATTCGATTCGGCAGCAGCACTGTCGTCGATGTCCACATATTCGGCATCCAGATCGTCCGGATCGGGGTCCACGAGCCGTCTCTCCGGCAGCGCGACGATGATCAAGGCGATGATCACCACGAGTTGGAAGATCAACCACCGTTGCCGGGGTCCGTCATCGAACCAGACCCTCACCTCGGCCGCGGCTTGATCCACCGAGACCACGAACGACGCCGACCAATCCACGGGAGCTTCCAACGCAGCCGGTGGGAGCGCTTCACCCGCGATGCTCGCCCGCCAGCCCCGGTCGTCGGTGGCACCCACCCACAGGACGCGTGACCCCGGCGGTAGATCCAGCGCGGGTGGAAGCACCTGTTGCAGATACGGATCGGTCCCGATGGTGTCCGGTTGCGAAATGTCGAGAGCAAGCGGCACGAATCGCCCGTCGGTCGTGTCGATGTCCCAGACCTGGGCTCGCGACGTGATGCCACCGATTCGCCAGAGCACTTCACCTTCGGCGCTCGACAAGCGCCGCAGACCCGGTTGGGAGTCCAATGCCGGAACCACCGAGCGCGAGGATCCGGATGCGAGCTTGATGTAGCGGACGCCGTAACTGCGCAACGCGTCGACTTCGCCCCCACCGCGGCCCGAGGTCAAGGCTGCGACGAATTCATCGATCGGCTGCCACACGTCCGCGGGCGGAGGAACATCCGCGTCTCCCAGCGCTAACGCGGACCCGCCGAGGAGCATGTAGCGCACTTCACCTTCGCCGTTGTCGGACAGCACGAGGGTTCGTGGGGCCGACGGCCCGGTCGCCTCGGCGGCCACGAATGCGGGAACGTCCGAGCGTGGTGCACGGACCACCACGGTGTCGGTGCCGGGAATCCACCACAGGGCCGAAAGCACCGGAGCCGCGAGCGCTGCGAGGGCCGCGACGGCCGCGAGCGGCTGTCCGATGGAGAAACTCTGGCCGGCAAACCGCTCGCGCAGACCTTCCACCGCCACCGCACTAGCGGCGATCATCGCCAAACCCAGAACCACGGTCATCGGGCCCGGCCATGGGCGCACCTGGACGAGGGCGCCTGGTGGGGTGATCAAGACGAGGGTCTGCGTGACTCCGATGACGAGCGCGATCAACCCGAGAACCCACCAGGCCCCGACCATGGGCAATGTGTCCCGGCGAAAGAGCGCTAGGAAGGAGGCCAGAACCAAGCCCGCGGTGACCCACAAGGGGTTCATGCCCGGCCCGCCCGGATGAAGCAGCAGCACATCGACGGGCCGCAGATTCGGGTCGACGATGCCCGGGATGTTCAAACCCGGTTCGAGCAGGAACAGACTCGGATTGGTGAGCAGGTGGAGCGTCCACGGCATCAACGCGAGCAGCGGCACGAGCATGGCGATGGCGAAACGAGCGAGGATTCCCCACGCCTGCGAACCGAGCCTTCGCCACGCTGCAATCGACGCGCCCACGGCAGCGACAACCCCCACCAGCCACACAGCCGGGGTGGCAGCCAAAATCACGGACATCAGCAACGCGGTGCCGCCCGCCCGGCGGATCGTGCCGGTTCGTCGGGAGAGCCGAACACCGGAGCGGATCGCGAAAGGCAGCGCCACCGCGGTAATCAAGGTGCCGACACGACCTTGCTCGACCGCACCGCTCATCGCAGGAAGGAGCGCGTACGCGGCACCCATCCACATCCGAATGGGTTTGCTGGTGACCATTCCGCGCGCGGCGAAGTAGGCGCTCCACCCAGCTAACGGAACCGCGAGGAGGACAACGACGTTCATGGCCCAATCGGCGTTGCCGAACAACGCGGTCGCGACCGTGGCGACGACGATGAGGTAGGGAGCAGCTGGCGCACTCGAGCCCGGGCCTACGTCGTGCCACGCTCGGGTGTAGGCGTTCCAGACATCGCTGGCACCCGGTGGAACGGGAAGCAAGGCGCCGCCTTGGAGCACTCCTTCTCCCCACCACAGCGCACGCGTGGACACGACCGCCACGATGAGCAGCGCCAAGGTGAGCAGCACGCTGGGCTTGAGCAATATGCGCCGGAGCAGTTTGCTCGATTCGTCGGGAAGATACGCCGCTTCCTCGTCGATCGGTCCGGAATCCAGCGCACTGATGGACGGCGCGGCCGTTGCCGAACTGGTGGTGAGCAGCCCGCCGATGGCCTCACCAGCGCCTCGCAGCTGATCGATGGTGCTCGGGCGAAGCGATCGCGTGACACTCGCCGGCTCGGTGCTGGTTCGGGCAATCGCACGACGAGAAGCCGCGAGTCGACTCGGATGCGCCGCAACGGCGAGCACGGCGCCGATCTCATCACCGGCCGCGCGCAGGTCCTTACCGATCACGTACACCAATGCGCGCACGAGGCTGCCGAAGAACAACCGCAATGCGACGAACGGAGCGAGGGGTCCAGGGGCCTGAGCGAGGAGAACCCGAACGGCAGCTTCGCGATCCGCACGATGCGGGTTGAGCGAAGTTGCTCGCCTGCCATGCGCTGACGCCTCCCGATGGTGGATCACCGCATCCGTTGCAACGATCACCCGGCCGCCCGCGCGGTGGACGCGCCAGCAAAAATCCAGGTCGTCTCGAAAGAGCGGGAGGTTCGGATCGAAGCCAACCAACCGATCCCAAACGTCGCGCCGGATGAGCATCCCCGCCGAACTCACCGCGAGGACGTCACGATCTCCGTCATGTTGGCCTTGATCGTGCTCGCGCCGCTCCAATCCCGTGACGCGACGACCATCGGCATTCACGCTCGCGCCCACCTCGAGCAGCAGGCGCCTGTCGTGCCATCCGAGGACTTTGGGTCCAAGGACCGCCGCGGACGGCTGATTGTCCGCTGAGTTCAAGAGTGCTTCCAGGCAGCGCGTGTCCGGGGCGCTGTCGTCGTGCAGTAGCCAGATCCACGAGATGACGTCGTCGTCCAATTCGGGCTGCTCTGCACCCGCAAGGGCCAGACCATCGCTGACCGCTGCCCCGAAACCGTCGTTGCTCTCCCGCCGGACGACCCGCTCAGGGCCTAGGGCGTCGGTCAGGATGGTGGCACTGGAATCGTTCGAGGCGTTGTCGACTCCAACGACGGCATTGGTCGGACGCGTCTGCTGAGCCAATGTGGTGACCACCGCCGGCAGCCACACCGCTCCGTCGTGGGAGACGATCACCGTCGTGACGTGATGGGTTCGCCGTGGCAAGGAGGGAAAGTCCTGGTAGTCGCCTTCGAGAGGTTCATCGAGGAAGGCGTAGAGGGAATCTGTGGCGAGTGCCGAATCCTCATCCGGCGCAGCGAGGTCTGCGACGGGGGAAGGTGGTTCGGTCACCAGGTCAGGGTACGGCCCCCAGGTGGGGGACGTAGGGGGCCGCACAGACTAGTCGAAGCAAGCTAGTCGTCGCAGGCTAGTCGGCGCAGGCTAGACGGCGCGCTTCTTCAGCCGCCTGCGCTCACGCTCGGACAGACCGCCCCAGATACCGAATCGCTCATCGTTGGCCAGGGCGTACTCCAGGCATTCATCGCGCACATCGCACGACAGGCACACGCGCTTGGCTTCGCGGGTGCTCCCACCCTTCTCGGGGAAGAACGCCTCCGGATCGGTCTGGGCACACAGTGCGCGCTCTTGCCACGCCAACTCCTCGGCATCAGCAACCGGCAGTAGTGCAAGCTCAGCGATGGTTCCTCGGTCCGACACCCGGGATTCCTCCTCGACCCTCATGGCGCGCTCCGATCGCAGTAGACCAGCAATATGAACGCGTTTACCGGGTGTATTACACGGGTGTAGTTCGCCCACGTCAAGCCCGAGTCACTCAAATCGGACACAAATCGGCAAAAAACGCGGTTCTTTCCGTGTGTCGTCCACCACGGGTACTGATTTCCGAACATTTTCCGGCTGCGGGTCCCCCCATCGGGGGACGTACTGATTCCGTGGTCTCGCGCTCATTCCGTGATCTCACGAAACCGTCGAGGTGGTTTGATTCGCCGATGCGCATCACCGTTCTGGCCGGCGGCATCGGGGGTGCTCGTTTCATCCGCGGCCTGAAAGCGCACTGCGCGCGTGAGCACCCCGATGCATCGATCACGGTGATCGGAAATACCGGCGACGACATCTGGGTACACGGATTGCGTGTCTGCCCGGACCTGGACACCGTGATGTACACCCTCGGCAACGGCATCGACCCCGATCGCGGTTGGGGGCGACGCGAGGAGACCTTCCACGCGAAAGCCGAACTCGCGGCATACGGCGTGGAGCCCACCTGGTTCGGGCTCGGAGATCGAGACATCGGTACGCACCTGGTGCGCACCGCTAGCTTGAATGCCGGTTATCCACTGTCCGATGTCACAGCGGCGCTATGCGCCCGATGGGAACCCGGGGTAACGCTCATTCCGATGACGAACGAGCGAGCCGAGACCCACGTGGTGGTCGACTCCCCCGATGAACCCGGCACGAAGATCGCCATCCACTTCCAGGAGTGGTGGATCAAGCACCGAGCCGGTCTGGAGGCCCACGATTTCGTGATCGTCGGAATCGAGCAGGCCACCCCCGCACCGGGTGTGATCGAGGCACTGACCGAAGCTGATGTGATCGTGCTGCCGCCGAGCAACCCCATCGTCTCGATCGGAACGATCGTTTCCGTTCCCGGAATACGAGAGGCGATCGTCCAGGCAGGCGCCCCCGTGGTGGGCGTGAGCCCGATCATCTCCGGCGCTCCCGTTCGAGGTATGGCCGATGCCTGCTTGCGAGCGAAAGACGTCGAAACGTCCGCGGAAGGCGTTGCAGGTCATTACGGGTCGCGCAGCACCGGCGGGCTGCTGGACGGGTGGCTCGTCGACACCTCCGATGCATCCCAGGTCGAGGCAATCGAAGCGACGGGGATCCGGTGCCGCGCCGTGCCGCTGTACATGACCGATGTACCCGCCGCGGCACAGATGGCCCGGGAGACCCTCGACCTTGCCCTTGCCCTACCCGGCAATGAAGGAACGCCCCGCACTGATTGAATGACGGATGTGAGTTTCGGACTGGGCACTGACGCGGCCTTCACGTCCGTCGACGACTGGGTGCGGGTGTCCCCCAAACTCGTCACGGCCCGCAGGATCGTTCTCGCCTTATCAACGTTGCCGGAGTTAGCGATCATCGCGCTGCTGCTGTGGTTGCCTGCCGTTCCCACCTTCGTTCCGATAGCCGTCGCCGTCGTTTCGGTCATCACCTTCGTCTGGGGTTGGTGGCTCATCGGGCGACGCGTCCGCTCCTACGCGTACTGCGAGCGTGCCGACGATCTGCTGGTATCCAGCGGCATCTTGTTCCGCAGGCTCGTGATCGTTCCCTACGGACGGATGCAACTCGTGGACGTCAAGGCGGGTCCGATCGATCGTGCACTCGGTGTCACCACCGTGCAATTGCACACCGCCGCAGCCACCACCGATGCGAGCATCCCCGGCCTCGAGCCGAATGTGGCAGCCGAACTTCGCGACCGACTTGCACGTCGGGGCGAAAGCCGCTCCGCCGGGCTGTGAGGAACACCCCATGAAGAGCGGCAACCCACGATGAGCTACATCGGAGACGACCTGGGACTGGGAATAGCGATGCCGGGAAGTCGGCTGCTGGATTCACACGGCCACCGGAAGGTCCACCCGATCTCACCACTGGTCTACGCGGTCGCGGTCTTCCCCGCGATGGGTGGGTTGGCCATCGCCTTGGGTGCGTCGGGTTGGGCGTCGATCGTCGATCGTCTTGAAGGCCTGCCCGTCCTGAGCTTCCTGCCGCCGGTGCTCAATGCCATTGCGGCAATCGCTCTCGTGGCGTTCGCCTTGAGTCTCATCGTGGCCGGCTACCAATACCTGGCCTGGCGGGCCTTGAGTTTTTGGTTCGACGACGATGGCGACTTTCGCGTTCAATCGGGAGTGCTGGTCAGGAACCAGCGCCGCGTGCAACTTTCGCGCGTCCAGGCAGTGGATGTGATGCAACCTCTGGCCGCCCGATTGTTCTCGATGGCGGTCGTGGTGATCGAGGTTGCGGGGCAGAGCGATTCACGCGTCCAGTTGAAATTCCTCACACTCGCCGACGCACGGGAGATCCGCCGGGAGGTGCTCGCCCGGGCGGCGGGTTTGTCTGCCGAGACGCAGGAGGCTCCGCAGGTTGTGGTTGCGCGCGTTCCCGCCGGCCGATTGGCCGGCTCGCTACTGCTGCGTGTTTCGACGGCGGGCCTGCTCCTGGCCACCGCCCTGATCGTTTTCGTCAGTTACGTGAGCGAGGGCTGGGGAGGCATCGCGTTCGCCGCGGTCACCGGTGGTGTTCCGTTGATCATCGTCGTCTCGGAGTTCATCCGCTACCACGGATTCACCATCGCCGAATCCCCCGATGGCCTGCGCCTGCGCTACGGGCTTTTGCGCACCGAATCCAGAACTGTTCCACCGGGACGGGTTCAGGCCATCGACTACGTGGAGCCGTTGTTGTGGCGCCGGCGAGGTTGGACTCGCGTTCGCATCACCATCGCTGGTGTCGGTACCGAGACCACGGGCTCAAGCAATCAGCAAGAGACGCTTCTGATTCCCGTCGCCCCGGTTGCCGAGGCCCGAGACTTGGTAGCTCGCGTGCTACCCGATGTGGACGTCAGCACGTTGACCTGGGTCGAAGCACCCGTACGCGCCCGCAAACGCTCGTTCATTCAGTGGCGGAACCTGGCAGCGGGCTGGGACGACCACACCTTCGCGATTCGCCGCGGCCGGATCACCCGGCACCTCGCCGCAGTGCCGCATGCCCGAACTCAGTCGGTTCGTTGGACGCAGGGACCCTGGGAGCGGGCGCTCTCCCTCGCTTCGATGCACGTCGACATCACGCCCGGACCTGTGAGCGTTTCCGCTCTCCACTTGGACAGTAATCACGCGCGAACGATTGCGATGTATCAGGCGAGCGCTGCCGGCCAGGGTCGACGGGCGGATCGTTCCATGCACTGGGCGCAGCCGGACAACACGGAAAACGAACCCGAGGAAGGACCTCGGTGAGTTCGCCCATCACCGTTGTTCCGGTGGTGATCGACCATCGGTTCGCACCGGGGGACGACCTCGGGTCGATCGTCTGCGATCACCTCATCGACATCTCCTGGCCCGACGGATCGCGCGGCCTGGCCGAAGGCGACATCGTGGTGATCACCAGCAAGGTGGTGGCGAAGACGGAGGGACGCATCCTCGAGGCCGCAAACCGGGAGGAGGCCATCCGCCAGCAGGCCGTTCGGGTGGTCGCTCGTAAACAGACGCCCCGGGGCGAGACCACCATCGCCCAGACTGCGGACGGACTCGTACTCGCTGCAGCCGGAGTCGACGCCAGCAATACCGAACAAGGCACCGTGGTTCTCCTTCCCGAGGACTCCGACGCCTCCGCGGCACGCCTGCGGTCGGCTATCGAAGGAGCAACGGGGGCACGCATCGGTGTGGTCATCACCGACACCATGGGTCGACCCTGGCGACTGGGCGTGACGGACGTGGCCATCGGCTCTTCGGGAGTTCACGTCCTCGATGACTTCACCGGACGTGTAGACGAGTACGGCAATCGACTCGAAATGACAGTGGTAGCGATCGCGGACGAGATCGCCGCCGCCGTGGAACTTGCCACCGGGAAATTGGCCGGAGCTCCACTGGCCGTGGTGCGTGGTCTCGCGCACCAAATCACGACTGATTCGGTGGGAGCCCGCGACGTCGTCCGCCCACTGGAAGAGGACCTGTTCTGGTTGGGGACCGCCGAGGCGATGGCCGAGGGCGCCAAGGGTGCGGTGAGCGGGAGGCGGACTATCCGGCACTTCACGGACCAGCCGGTAGCCCGCGATGTCATCGATCGCGCCATCGAGGATGCGGTCTTGGCGCCCGCGCCGCATCACAGTGAACCCTTTCGATTCATCGTCTTGCGATCCGATCACGATTACGACAACGAACACAGGTGGCGTTTACTCGATGCGATGCAGGAGGCTTGGATCGCAGACCTTCGTGATATCGACGGAAAGTCCGATGATGAGATCCAGCGACGGGTGGCGCGTGGCAACCTGCTTCGCACAGCGCCGGTGGTCATCATCCCGATCGTCGATCTAGCCGCCGGTGCCCACACCTATGTGGATTCTCGTCGCAATGGTGCAGAACGGGATCTGTTCTTGGTGGCCGGCGGCGCATCGGTTCAAAACCTCATGATCCGGCTGTCCGCAGAGGGAGTTGGCTCGGCATGGATTTCTTCGACCATGTTCGCTCCCGAAGTGGTGCGTCGGCACTTCGGTTTGAACGCCACGGCGATGCCACTCGGGGCGATCGCCGTGGGATATCCCGCACAACCGGCCGCAGAGCGTCCCGCCCGATCGGCGAGTGACTATCTGATCGACCCGTGATCACTCACGCATCGGAGGAGTAGCGGATAGCCGTCGAAGGCAGTTCCACTTCCGGCCAGATTCGTGCTCCTTCACGCAACTCATTGCGCGCACCAATCACCGCGCGGTCCCCCACCACCACTCCGTCCAGGCTGCAGTTCTCACCGATGAGAGCACCCTCACCGACGATGCTGTTCGCCACCACGGCTCCGGCGCCGATAACGGCGTCGTCGAAGACCACCGAGCCACGGACCCGCGCATCAGCAGCGATCACCACATTGCGACCGATGGATGAACCACCATCCACGTGGGCCGAATCCGCGATCTGTGCGCCATCGAGCACCAAGGCATCTCCTGTTGCCGCGACCGCAGGTGAAGGCGCACGACCGATCACCAGATCCCTGCTGCCCTGCACGAAGGCGAGCGGAGTTCCCAAATCCAGCCAGTAGCCGGAATCCACCACCCCACGCACGTGCGCACCTGCCTCGAGAAGCCCCGGGAAAGTTTCCCGCTCGACGGAAACCACGCGGCCTGCGGGAATCTGCTCGATCACCGAGCGCTTGAACACGTAGCAGCCCGCGTTGATGAGGTCCGTGACGATCTCCGCCGCAGTGCTGGGCTTTTCCAAGAATGCCTGCACTCGACCATCGGCATCGATAGGTACCAGTCCGTACGCGCGGGGATCCTCGACGGGAGTGAGGTACAAGGTGACGTCACTGCCGGATGCCACGTGCGTGGCGACCAAACCAGCGATGTCCAATCCGCTCAGGACGTCGCCGTTGAAGATCAACACCGGATCATCCGGCCCGGACTCCAAGTGGGTCAGAGCATGACGGATGGCGCCGCCCGTTCCCAGCGGCTCCTCCTCGGTCGCGATCACCACCTCGATGCCGAGGTCGGCATCTTCGATGAACGCCGCGAAAACCTCGGCCCGGTAACTCGTGGCCAACACGATCCGACGCACGCCGGCATCCCTGGCCCGAGTGATCTGATGAACCGTGAAGGGAACTCCGGCGACCGGCAGCATCGGTTTGGGAGTGTTGACGGTCAGTGGGCGCAGTCGCGTCCCCT
>CAZQRR010000032.1:0-14356 GCA_964595675.1 uncultured Rubrivirga sp.
CTGTCCTCTCGAAGGCAACGAGCTGACCTGCTCGGAGAACGGCAACCTGGTCGGCGAGTCCTTCGAGTTCGGACAGCACATGGCTGGACAGCACTATCGCCACGCCTGACTCGGTTGCCTCCTTCACCAGCACGCCGAATTCGCGCTGCAGGAGTGGATCGAGTCCCGACGTGGGTTCGTCGAGCAACAGCAGATTCGCTCGGGGAGCGAAGGCGAGGACAAGACCGATCTTCTGCCGATTTCCCTTCGAGAGTTGACCCACTCGCCGATCGAGATCCAGATCCAAACGCGCGGCAAGGGCTCGAACGCGCGTGGTGTCCATCGACCCTCGCCCCGCCGTGAAGCGGCGCAGGATGGACCAGCCCGTCAAATGTCCAGGAAGCAGCAGATCTCCGGGGAGATACGCGACATCAGCCCGGGCTAGCGGAAGTCGCGACGAGATCCCATTGATGCGAATATCGCCATGGGTGGGGTGAACGAGATCGAGTGCCACCCGAAGCAGCGTGGACTTCCCCGCTCCATTGGGTCCGAGCAGGCCCGTCACTCCCGCTGAGGGCACCGCGAGATCCACATCGACGATGCCGCGGGCCGAACCGTACGAGACCGTGAGACCACGTGCCTCGAGCGCAACTGCCTCGGCATTCACGCTCCGGTCTTTCACGACACCAGGCTAACCACGGCCAGGGGCTAATCTGAATGGGTGACCAGCACATTGCCCGATGTGGCGACCGACTCCGAGGGGCACGGTGCGCGCACTACGCGGATGCCACGCGAGCAACGCCGCGAGCAGGTCATGGGAGTAGCGCGTGCCGTCTTCATGGAACGCGGCTACCACTCGGCTGGAATGGATGAGATCGCCGAGGCTGCCGGCGTGTCCAAGCCCGTCCTCTACCAGCACTTCCCCAGCAAACTCGAGCTCTATCTCGCACTTCTCGACGGCGGCATCGATGAACTCCTGAACGCAGCAGATGCAGCGCTCGCGAGCACGACCGACAACAAGGAACGTGTTCAAGCAACGATGCGCGCCTACTTCGCCTTCGTCGCCGATCGAAACAGCGCCTTCCGATTGGTTTTCGAAAGTGACGTCATGAACGAATCGGCGGTGCGCGAACGCGTGGACCGCGTACATGAGGCGATAGCGGCGAAGATCGCCGATGTCATCTCCACCGATACCGGCCTGAGTAACGATCAGGCGATGCTGCTCGGCTCGGGACTGCAAGGGCTGGCTCAAGTGGCCGCCACCCGCTGGCTCATCGCAGATCAATCGCACATGCCCCTGGAAGACGCCGCGGATCTGGTATCCGCCTTGGCGTGGAGGGGAATCCGCAGTTTCCCGCTCTCCCACCCGCCCGAGTAGAGCGCTGCTCGTCCTTCCCGTAGTCTCACGTGAGAGCGCACCGTCCAATTCGGACCGGCTGCGAGAGAAGCGAAGGGAACTGCCGCGGTGGAAATCAAGATCGGCGTAGTCGAGACTCCCAAGGAAATTTCCGTCGACAGCGACGAGACCGCCGACGCCATCACCAAGGCGGTGCAGACGGCCATCAAGGACGGCACCCTGCTGCAACTCACCGACTCTCGTGGTCGCACGTTCCTGGTGCCAGCGGAGAAGATCGCCTACGTGGAGATCGGACCGAGCAGCAGCCGCAAGGTCGGGTTCGGCCAACCGGCCTAGGGCGCGCGTCGGCGGCCTGAACTAGCGACCTGAGATCACGCAGCTAGACCGAGGTCCTGCATCCGACGCGTGTGGTTGTCGGTGAGTCGAGCGAGCATGCGTCCGATTTCCGCGAGGTCCACCCCCGGTCGATCAGCACCACCCACGAGCAGCGTTGCCAGCGCGTCCCGCTCGGCAGCAACGCGCTGGGCCTGCGACAGCGCCTCGCCCACCAGTCTCCTGCCCCACAGCGCCAGCCGACCGGCCACGCGAGGGTCCGCCGCAATGGCCGCGCGTACCCGGTCAACGACGAAGGCCGATTGGCCGAGGTCACCGCACACATCGAGCACCAGTTCACGGCTCGCTGGATCGACGTACGCAGCGATCTCCCGATAGAAATCGGTGCCGATGCCGTCGCCGACGAACGCTTTGACCAAGCCCTCGAGCCAATCGGCGGGCTTGGTGTGGGCGTGGAATTCATCGATCGGGCGACGAAAAGGCTCCATGGCGGCCTCTGGATCAGCACCGAGTTCGACCAGCCGGTCACGGATGGCTAGGAAGTGGCGATATTCAGCGGTAGCCATACCGGCCAGGGCGGCCTTGTCAGCCACCCGGGGAGCCATGGAAGCGTCCGCCGCGAGGCGTTCGAAGGCCACCAACTCGCCGTAGGCCAGCACGCCGAACAGATCGACCAGGGCAGCGCGATACTCCGGATCAGCCAAAGCCGTATCGGAAGCCTCGAAGGGCGTGGAGCCATCGATCATGGTCTGGCAAGGGTAGCGAGAGGCCACGGGTAGAGTGGGGGCGTTACGGAACATCAGATTCCGTCGTCGATGTCTCGCATCGACCCGCAACGAAGGCGCATCGAGCGCCTCCCTTACCCGGGAGTACCCCTGAGCACCACACACGAACAAACCGTGACCGCACCAACCTTCGCTTCCCTCGGCGTCACCGCTCCCATCGTGGACGCCCTCGCCGCACACGGCATCACGACAGCCTTTCCGATCCAGGAGATGTGCCTCGGGCTCGCCCTGGAAGGGCGCGACGTGATCGGACAGGCCAAGACCGGAACCGGCAAGACACTCGGTTTCGGCATCCCGGTGTTGCAGCGCATCGCCGCACCCGGCACCGACGCCTACTCACAATTGCCCTCCGATGCCGTCAACAAGCCCCAGGCTCTGATCGTCTGCCCCACCCGTGAACTCGCGCTCCAAGTTTCAACCGACGTGCAGCAAGCCGGAGCCAACCTCGGTGTTCGCGTGCTGTCGGTCTACGGCGGTCGGGCGTATGAACCGCAGATCGATGCTCTGAGAGCCGGGGTCGAGGTGATCGTCGGCACTCCCGGACGCATCATCGACCTTGCGACTCGTGGAGATCTGGATCTTTCCCACGTGCGCGAACTCGTTCTCGACGAAGCCGACGAAATGCTCGACATGGGCTTCTTGCCCGATGTCGAGCGGATCGTCGCACAGGTGCCGAGCAACCGACAGACGCTTCTGTTCTCCGCGACGATGCCAGGCCAGATCATCGCGCTCGCGCGCCGCTACATGAATCAACCAACGCACATCCGAGCTGCTGATCCTGGTGATGAGAGCGCAACCGTCGATGCGATCGAACAGCACGTGTGGCGCGCTCACCCGATGGACAAGATCGAGGTCCTAGCAAGAGTCTTGCAGGCGAATGGTCGAGGCCTGGCGATCATCTTCACTCGAACCAAGCGCAAGGCTCAGAAGATCTCCGACGAGCTCACCGAGCGTGGTTTCGCCGTTGGAGCAGTGCACGGCGACCTCGGTCAAGGAGCACGCGAGCAAGCACTGCGTGCCTTCCGCTCGGGCAAGGTGGACGTGCTCGTTGCAACGGACGTGGCCGCACGCGGTATCGACGTAGAGGGTGTTACGCACGTCATCAACTACGAGTGCCCCGACGATGAGAAGACCTACCTGCACCGCATCGGTCGAACCGGACGGGCCGGCGCCTCGGGCGTGGCGGTCACGCTGGTCGACTGGGAGGACATCGCGCGCTGGCAGATGATCGACCGCGCGCTGAAGTTGCCCTTCAAGGATCCGATCGAGACCTACTCGACGAGCCCACACGTGTTCACCGGACTGGGTATCCCCGAAGGAACCACCGGTCGGCTACCCAAGGCATCACGTACGCGCGAGGGCTTGGCTGCCGAAGAGGTGGAAGATCTCGGCGAAACGGGTAAGCGCTCCGGTAAGTCCGGTGCAGGTAAGTCCGGTGCAGGTAGGTACACACGCGAGCCGCGTCGAGATGCTGGCGGACGCGGACGTTCGTCGAGCGACGGCCGGAAGCCAGGTAGTAGGACCGGTGGGGATCAAAGCGAGAAGAGCGCCGAACCGCGTGAGGGCAAGAGCGGCGATCGTCCGCCCCGGCGCCGTAGGCGCACTCGAGGCGGTCATCCGGATCAGACCAGCACCAGCTCAGGCAAGTAGCGACTGAGCCAACGCACGGTACGCCCGGGCACCCGCCGACTGCGGTGAGGTGGCCAAGATCGTGCGCCCCACGGCGGGAGCTTCCGCGAACCTGATGCTGCGTGGGATGGGTTGGAAGACGGGCACGCCGTAGCGCGGACCGAGATCGGCGAGGATCGCTTGCGCGTGCGAGGTTCGTCCATCGAACAGCGTGGGTAGCACACCCGCTACCCGCAACCCCGGGTTCGCCCAACGTCGAACCTCGTCGATGGTTTCCATCAGTTGTCCCAGCCCTCGATGCGAGAGCGTTTCGCACTTCAGCGGAATCACCACCTCATCGGCCGCTACCAGAGCATTGATCGTCAGCAGACCCAGCGACGGAGAGCAGTCGATCACGATGACGTCGTAGTCGTTCCTTAGGACTTTCAGGGCGGCTGCGAGAATCCGTTCCCGTCCGGTGCGTGTAGCCAATGTGAAATCGGCCGAGGCGATATCCATCGTCGCGGGAATCAAGTGGACACCGTCATCGGTTGACCGAATCACTTCACGTAATCGCCGAACATGCTCATCGGGATCGACGTCCACCATCAACAGTGCGCTCGACTCACCGCTGATCAGATCCTCAGGGTCGATACCCAAAGAGAACGTGGCACACGCCTGCGCATCCAGATCGACGACGAGCGTCCTCTTGCCGGCTTCGGTCAATGCTGCAGCCAAGGTGATCGCCGTGGTGGTCTTCGCAACTCCACCCTTCTGGTTGGCGATCGCCACGACCCGTGCCATAGGCATATTCTGGTTGAGACTCCGATCCGCGTCCGTGGTGCACTGGGAGGTGGCCGCATGTCCGTCACCTACACCTGGCAATTGCCCCGGGACTCGACAGCGCCGGCCCAGGCCCGCTGGCACCTACGAGAACTGGCTACCAGCGATATCGAGGCGGTGGATGCCGAACTCGTGGTTACCGAACTGGTGACGAATGCCTGGAAGCATGGAAGTGGTCTGGGTTCCATTTCGCTACAGGTGGACGTGCGCGATGACTGTCTGCACATCGAAGTATGTGGTGATGCAGTCGGCGCGCCCGAACCCAAGCTTGCCGACGACGTCTCCGCTTCGGACGGACGCGGTCTTTTGTTGATTGACGGCTTAGCGCTCGATTGGGGATTCGAACGACGCGACGACGTCCTATGCGTGTGGGCCGATGTTGCCTACCCCCCATGACGATGACGTCTCAAGTCAGGTCGACGGCCAATCCATCCCACGAGTTCCTCTGCGCGGTGAATGCCTGTCCGGTGACACAGACTTGCCAGAAGTCGCAGTAGCCGCATAGCCCACTCGGTTGGGCAGGGAAGAGCTCATCACGAACGGACTCGCTGCGTTCGGCCGATTCCCAGATGTCTTGCGCGCGGATGATGTCCCGGGCGATCTCTCCCACCCTGCGGAGATGGCGCGCGAGGGATTCCGGGGTGTGTGTCCAGGAGATCTCAGTTCCACTAGGAATGTGATGCAAGGACACTTCGAAGCATGACTCGCCAAGCGCACGCTGCACCATCAGCGCATACATGGCTAGTGCCTGGGATCCACGAACGTCCTCGACCATAGGAGCCGATTTGCCTGTTTTGTAATCAACGATCGCCAGGGCGTCGCCCTTGTCGTCGAGTCGATCGATCCGCCCTTCCACCACGAAGGAGTCGGCCTTGAACGCCAATGTGCGTTCGGTACTCACCGGCTCGAAATCCTCGGCCAGGCCGGATAGGTAATCGGCCACCATCTGCGTCGCGTGATCGCGCCACAGGTTCGACTGCTCGCGATCCCGAAAGCCAGCATCGATCCACACGTCCGCAACTATCTGGTCCACGGATGCCCGGGCTCGCTCGCGCATGGGAACGTCGAACCAGGTTCGCAATGCAGCGTGCACCGAGTTGCCAAACGAGAAGTGCGCCCACTGCTTGCCCGATCGCTGGCGCTCGACGTATGTGAAGTGGAAGTTGCGGGGACAATCCAGCCACTTTGCAACCTTGGTCGGGGACAGCTTCACGAACGCCACATGGCCACACTAGGTCGCCGGCCCGACACTGCAGCTGCAATCTAGATCCGGGGAAGAAGCTCCCACTCCTGCAAGGCTTCGATCAAGCCCTCACTCGTCGAAAGCCGGTCGATCTGTTCGACCTCGAAGAATCGAGCGTCTGCTGCGTCGTCGGCCGCCACCACAAGGAGATCCCCCACGGTCGAGCAGAGGAAGTCGCGGATCACGTAGGTATCACCAGAGGGGGCCAACCGCCGCACAGTGCCTACTTCGCGCTGGACCCGAACCTCCACGCCGGTTTCCTCACGGACCTCGCGCACGACTCCCTGCGATGCGCTTTCGCCCGGTTCCTGTCGGCCACCGGGCAGCGACCACAGCCCCTGGGCGGGAGGGTTCGCTCGCTTGACCAGGAGGAGTCGCCCGCGGTCGTCGAAGACGACAGCGCCGACACAGGGAATGTCTGCCACGGGGTCAGCTAGCCGCTAGCTGCGCAGCTTGTAGTCCTCGAGCAGCCGGCGAGCGATGATCATCTTCTGGATATCAGCGGTGCCTTCACCGATCATCAGCATCGGTGCCTCGCGATACAGACGCTCGATCTCATATTCCTTCGAGTAGCCATAACCGCCGTGGATTCGGAACGAATCCTCGACGACCTCCTTGCAATACTCACTCGCCAAGTACTTGGCCATGCCCGCTTCGAGATCATTCCGGGCACCGGAGTCCTTGGTGCGCGCAGCCATGACCATCATCTGATGGGCTGCTTCGACCTTGGTGGCCATGTCAGCAAGACGGAAGGCAACCGCCTGATGTTCGCTGATCTGCTTGCCGAAGGTGATGCGCTGCTGGGCGTATTCGATACCTAACTCGAAGGCGCGCAATGCAAGGCCACATGCGCGCGCCGCAACGTTTACTCGACCGACCTCGACACCGTCCATCATCTGGTAGAAGCCCTTGCCCGGTTCGCCGCCGAGGATCGCCGACGACGGAAGTCTCAGCCCGTCCATCACCAACTCGGTCGTGTCGACGCCCTTGTAACCCATCTTTTCGATCTTGCCGGGGATGGTGAGACCGGGACGAACTTCGCCGAATCCCTCCGGCTTGTCCACGAGGAATGTGGACATGCGCTTGTAGACACTCGAATCCGCCGGAGCAGCATTGTCGGTTCGCACCAAGACGGCGACCAGATTCGACGATCCACCGTTGGTCAGCCACATCTTCTGACCGGTGAGAAGGTAGTCATCACCGTCCGGCACGGCCTTGCTCGTAATGGCGGACACATCGGAACCACATCCGGGTTCGCTCATGGAGAACGCACCGCGGATATCACCGACCGCCATCTTCGGCAGGTAGTGCTGTTTTTGCTCCTCGGTTCCGTGGTGCAGCACCATGTGGGAGACGATGAAGTGCGTGTTGATGACACCGCTGACGCTCATCCAGCCGCGAGCGATCTCCTCGACCACCAGCGCATAGGTCAGGAGAGACTGCCCCAAGCCTCCGTACTCCTCGGGGATCATCAAGCCGAAAACCCCAAGTTCCTTGAGACCGTCGACGATGTCCTTCGGGTACTCGTCGTTGTGCTCGAGTTCTGTGGCAACTGGGAGGATCTCCGCGTCCACGAAATCGTGCACCGCTGCGAGGATGTCCCGCTGATCCTCGGTCAGCCCTTCGGTCTGAAGCAGTCGGCCCATCATCTTCTCCCCTCACGCGTTTGCAGCGATGCTAATGCCCATAACCGGGGCCCGCGCGCTCGCCTAGTTCACGAGGGGAGTCGAATCGGGCGCCATAGACCCGCACCCGGGTTCACCATGGCCACGAACACGATGAACGGCAACACGATGACCGGCAGAACGGCGATCACGTCGATTCCCAGGAGTGCACCTGTTCCGGCTACTGAGACGACAACGGGAACCCATGCCAGGAACAAGACGCTAATTCGATGGCCTGTATCGGCGTCCGGTTGCAGCACTGCCCGTTGAAGTGCCAGGGCAGCGCAGCCAGCCGCAGTGCCCATGGCAAGCGCGGCACCGAATGCCGGCCACCGGGGAGCGAGAAGGACCAGCACCACCGTCGCAATCAACACCAACATCACTTGGAACATGCCACGCTGGCTCGGCCGTGAACATACGCTTCGAAGCCTCGGACGTTCGGGAACCTCGATGCCCGGGTCAGGTGCAGGGGTTTTGGGGGTTTCGCACTTCAGCAGGACCGCACGTGCACCGGCGAGCGCCTCGAAGTGGCACCGATCACCGCCCGCATCAGGATGCGCGAGTTTCACCCAGACTCTCCATGCCCGATTGACCTCGTGGGCAGTTGCATGCGCTTCAACGCCGAGGAGGAGCGCTGCACGCTCACGGGTCATGCGCATACCTAGCAGCTCAACTCTCTGGCGGGGTGAACGACTCTGTGCGGGTCATGCCAGCGGCGCGGCCTTTGCCTGCGATGACCAGCGCCATCTTGCGGGAAGCTTCGTCGATCATCTCATCGCCAAGCATCGCCGCACCCCGAGCACCACCGGCGGCCGAGGTGTACCAGTCGTACGCATCCAAGATGAGCTCGGCGTGGTCGTAGTCGGCCTGAGTAGGCGAGAACACCTCGTTCGCAGCGGCGATCTGATCCGGGTGCAGCACCCACTTGCCGTCGAAGCCCAGGGCAGCACTTCGCCCCGCGACCCTTCGGTAGCCGTCGATGTCCTTGATCTGCAGGTACGGGCCATCGATCGCGAGCTTGTCGTAAGCGCGGGCGGCCATGAGGATCCGCATCAAGATGTAGTGGTAGGCGTCGCCGACGTCGTACCCCCCGGGCTGCTCGCCCACGACGAGGGATTTCATGTTGATGCTCGCCATGAAATCCGCCGGTCCGAAGATGATCGTCTCGATACGCGGGCTGGCAGAGGCGATCTCGTCGACCTTCGTCAGCCCCATGGCATTCTCGATCTGCGCTTCGATACCGATGCGGCCGACCTCCAGTCCTTCGGACTTTTCGATCTGCGTCAGCAACATGTCAAGCGCATGGATCTGCTCGGCGTTCTGCACCTTCGGCAACATGATGCAGTCGAGATTGGCCCCCGCACCGGAGACCACCTCGATCACATCGGTGTACGTCCACGGAGTTGTCCAGTCGTTCACGCGCACCGCGCGCACCTTGCCGTCGTATCCGCCCTCGTTCAACGCAGCCACGATGTTCTTCCGGGCGTCAGGCTTGGCCAAAGGTGCCACGGCGTCCTCGATGTCCATGAATATCTGATCGGCGGGCAAGCCTTTCGCCTTCTCCAGCATCTTCGGGCTCGAACCGGGAACGGCCAAGTTCGACCGCCGGGATCGGATCTCGCGGGTAGCCATGGGCTCATCCCTTCTGCCGCGCCTTCTGCCGCGCACACTCACCTGATGGTCGGCCAGCAAATGACGGACCGACGACGAACGCCCCGACTCTAGCGGCGGGGGTAGTAGACCGGATCGGTCCTCGAGCCGCGCCGTCCTGAAGTTCGCACGGTCCTGGAGTTCGCAGCGTCCTAAAGTTCGCGCCGTCCTAAAGTTCGCAGCGTGCCCTTCTCGCAGCAGTCCACGCGAGATCTCGCGCGTGCGCGGATCGCTGCCTCGGCGCTCTTCGCCGCCAATGCACTCTCGCTCTCGGCTTGGCTTCCTCGGCTCGCCGAGGTTCAACAATCCCTGGATCTGAGCGACGTCCAGATCGGTGCAGCACTCTCCGCGGGCGCCTTCGGTGGGCTGATCGCTGGCGTGTGGGCCGGGCCCTTGATGAATCGAACGAGTAGCCGGACGGTGGCTGTGGTGAGCTTGCTCCTGCTGGTTCCGATTCTCCCCTTCCTGGGATTCGCGAACGGTTTCGCCTGGCTCGCGGTGGCGCTCTTGCTGATCGGCGCCCTCGACGCCGTCATGGACGCGGCCATGAACGCTCACTCACTTCGAATCCAGCATCTTTCCCAGCGTTCGATCCTCAACGGATTCCATGGGTTCTGGTCCCTGGGAACGGTCCTCGGCGGGATCATCGGCGTCGCGAGTGCGGCAATCGGACTGTCATTGGGTTGGACGTTGATCATCGTCGCTGCGCTCGTAGCACTGATCGGGCTGGTGCCAGCGACCTGGCTGCTGAAGGGAGCCGATCCGCACTCGTACATTGACGAACGGGACATCGAAGACCTGGGCAGCGCCGATCCCTCGTCGCTATCCGTCGCGACGTCCCGAGTCGTATTGCGTCCGATCATCTGGGCCCTGGGGGCATTCATCATCTTGGCGGTGATGATCGAGGACATCCCTGCCCGTTGGGGATCGATCTACCTCACCGACATCGGAACACCAGCAGCCATGGCGGGCTGGGGATTCGTCGCCTTCACGGTCGCGATGACCATCGGCCGATTCACCGGGGATCGAATCGTCGATGCGGTGGGCGAACGCAGATGGGTTCAGCTTTCGATGGCCGCGACCGTGATCGTGTTGGGCGGCGGGCTGTTGCTGTCGACCACCTGGGCGTTCATCGTCGCCTCGGCGGTAACCGGCTTCGGGGTGGCCACGTTGTTCCCAGCTGCCATCAGAGCCGCGGGCCACCTGCCGGGAGTCCGCCCAGCCGTCGGTATCTCGATGGTCAGTTGGCTTTCGCGCGCTGGATTCGTGGTGGCGCCCCTGGCGGTCGGTGCCATCGCCGAAGGATTCGGTGTTGCCTGGGGTATCGGCATCACCGTGATCGCCGCACTCATCCTCATTCCGCTCAGCACTGTCTTGAAACGCAACCCTTAGATCGGGGATGTCTCGCTGATCGTGGGTCGGCTGCCTGCTGCCCTAATGACCACGACAAGTCCGATGAGGATCAACGCCGCTGCCGGCAAGAGAGCCAGCGGAGGCACCTGGCCGAGCCAGATGGCCGCGACGATCGTGGCCCCCGGCATCTCGAACAAGATCGCCAGCGAAACCACCGTGGCCGACGTAGAGGACAGAACCCGATTCATCATCGAATGACCGAGCAATTGCGCACCCAAGGTCACCCCGAGGATCAAGGCCCAGGCTTGCGCATCGAAACCTGCGAGCTCCTGACCGAAGAGAAGCGCCAAGGGAAGGATGGTGAGGGCCGACACGGCATAGAGAACGAAAGTCATCGTGGACGTATCCACGGTTTGGCGAACCTTCTCGGCAACGGACACATACGCCGCGGAGAAGACCGCGCCCACGAGGGCTAGTGCGTCACCGATCAGGTGCTGGGGATCTACCGACAGATCCACCCCCGTCAGGACGATCACTCCAGTGAGAGAGATCGTGATGCCGATCCACACACGCCTGTCGATGTGGACGCCACTTGCGCGAGCGATGAGGGCCGCCCAAATCGGTTGGGTTGCAACCAACGCCGTGGATGCCGCAACGGTGGTGAGGGTCAAGGATGGGATCCACGTCGCGAAGTGCAGACCGAGGAACACGCCTGCGAGCACGGTGAGGCGCAACTCCCGGCGGTCGAGCGATGCCAATGCCCGACGTCGTCGGAAACCCACCCATATCCCCGTCAGCCCGCTTCCGATCAAACAGCGCCAGAAGGCGATGGCGAGTGCCGGGGCAACCGTGGCCGCGATCATCGGACCGCTCAAGGAGATGAATACGACCGCAACCCCGAGCCGAGCGATGTCCGGGGTTGCGGGACGTGACAACCCCGAGGATCGATGGCTTGCAACCGATGCATCACCCTCGCCCAATGCCATCACCCCTTCTCCTTAGGTGCCACTCTTCGGCCCTTCGCTGGGAAATCGATCGGTGAGAACGACGGTAGCCTTCACGCTGTGAGCACCACCGCAAACCGAGTCTTCCTCGCCCGCCTGGCGGGTCTGGGTGTCTTCGACCCGCGTGGCGACCAAGTCGGCAAGGTACGCGATGCGGTGGTGGTGCTGCGCATCGGAGATAACCCACCACGCCTGACCGGTTTGGTGGTGGAGGTACCCCCGCGCCGACGCATCTTCATTCCCATGACCAAGGTGACCACGATCGATGCCGGCCAGATAATCGTGACCGGTGCGGTGAACTTGCGTCGCTTCGAGCAACGGCGGAACGAATCCCTCGTCACCGCCGAGCTCCTCGACCGCTCGATCACCTTGCGCGCATCCGGAGAGAAGGTGCGCGTAGTCGATATCGGAGTGGAACAAACACGAACCCGCGAGTGGTTGGTGAACTCACTGTTCGTCAAGCGAGGTGGTGCAGGACTGCGCCGACGCGGTGAACGATTCATGGTCGAGTGGAACGAAGTCTCAGGACTGTCTCTTCCGGAATCCGCGCAGCCTGCCGAACAGTTGTTGGCGACCTTGGACACACTGCGTGCGGCCGACGTCGCGTCTCTCCTGCACACGCTCGTGCCCAAGCGTCGACTGGAGGTCGCGCGGGAACTCGACGACCAACGACTAGCGGACGTCCTGGAGGAACTCGGCGACGACGACCGCGTGGAGATCATGCAGGCACTCGACCGTGAACGCGCTGCGGACATCTTGGAAGAGATGGATCCGGGCGATGCAGCGGACCTCATTTCAGAACTGCCACCCGAGCAGGCCGAATTCTTGCTCGAGGAGATGGAGCCTGACGAAGCGGAGGACATCCGACGACTGCTCACGTACGACGACTTCTCCGCCGGAGGCATGATGACCACCGAGCCGGTGGTCCTCCCACCCGACGCAACGGTGGCGGAAGCTCTCGCAAGCATCCGGAACCCGGACCTCCCGCCTGCACTTGCAGCGCAGGTATACGTCTGTCGAGCACCGACCGAGACTCCTACCGGCAAGTTCCTGGGCACCTGCCACTTCCAGCGACTCCTTCGAGAACCCCCCTCGACCTTGATCTCCTCGCTTATCGACACGACCGTGGGTCCTGTTCGCCCGGATACCCCACTCGGGGAGGTGACCCGCAACTTCGCGGCATACAACCTCGTCGCCCTCCCCGTCGTGGACGAGAACGATCACTTGTTGGGTGCGGTGACGATCGACGACGTCGTGGACCACATGCTCCCCGCCGACTGGCGTGAGGACATTTCGAATGGCTAGCCAGCGACGAACGCGGGGCAGCCGACTCGACCTGCCAGTCGACACCACGCGCGGCATCCGACCCACATACGACTCCGAGCGCTTCGGTCGACTCTCCGAGCGCGCTGCTCGCTACATCGGGTCTTGGGCCTTCATCGCCTGGATGACCGTGGTGATCATCGCATGGGTTTCGTTCAATGTCTTCGCCCCCGAAGGCATCAAGCCGGACGCCTACCCCTTCATCTTCCTGACCTTGCTGTTGTCTTTGCAGGCGTCCTACGCCGCACCATTGATCCTGCTTGCTCAGAACCGGCAGACCGACCGCGATCGGGTGCAATATCAAGAGGACCGAACACGAAACGAGCGGATGCTCGCCGATAGCGACTACCTGGCCCGGGAAGTAGCTGCCTTGCGGTCGTCGTTAGGCGAGTTGGCCACCCGCGATTTCGTTCGAAGCGAGATGCGCGAGACGTTGGAACAGATCCTGAATCGCTTGGACCGACTGGAGTCGACGAGCTCGGACACCGGTGATGGTGACGATCGTCACGAGGAGTCGCAGTCCTGATAGGAGCGGTCTAGCATCGGTGGGTGCCGAACCAGCCGAACGCCGATGCCATCCGCGAGGCCCTCGCGACCGTCCAGGACCCGGAGATCAACCGGCCGATAACCGAGATCGGGATGCTCAAGAGCGTCGATATCCGCAAGGGCGGAGTAGTGGAGGTCGGGGTCTATCTGACGGTCGAGGGATGCCCGATGCGCGGCACCATCACCGATCGGGTCATCGACGCGGTGATGAAGGTCCCGGACGTCACCAAGGTAGATGTCCACCTCGATGTGATGGACGACGCCCAACGCGCCGAACTCAAGAAACTTCTGCGCGGCCACGATCAGCGCGAAATCCCCTTCACCCAACCCGGCTCGACGACCAAGATCTTCGCGATCGCCTCGGGCAAAGGCGGCGTCGGTAAGTCGTCGGTGACCGCGAACCTAGCCGTGGCGCTCGCCCAACGGGGCCTCACCGTGGGCTTGTTGGACGCCGACGTCTACGGCCACTCCATTCCGAGAATCCTGGGATGCACGAACCCGCCGACCATGGTCGAGGGCATGTTGATGCCACCGCAGGCGTACGGCGTGCGATTGATCTCGATGCTGCCATTCAAGCCCGGAGGTGTGGAGACCCCGGTCGCATTCCGCGGACCGATGCTGCACCGCGCGCTCGAGCAGTTCTTGTCGGACGTGTGGTGGGGTGATCT
>CAZQRR010000033.1:0-6595 GCA_964595675.1 uncultured Rubrivirga sp.
ACGAGAGGACCGGGACGGACGAACCTCTGGTGTGCCAGTTGTCCTGCCAAGGGCACGGCTGGTTAGCTACGTTCGGAAGGGATAACCGCTGAAAGCATCTAAGCGGGAAGCCCACTTCAAGATGAGGACTCTCACTGGTTTACCAGGTAAGGACCCCAGCTAGACGACTGGGTTGATAGGCCGGATGTGGAAGCACAGCAATGTGTGGAGCTGACCGGTACTAATAGTCCGAGGACTTGCCTCATTTCACTAATTCGCGTCCACTGTGCGGTTCCCGAGATTCGGTCGGGAACACCAACCACATCTCAATAGAGTTTCGGCGGCCATGGCGAAAGGGAAACGCCCGGCTCCATTCCGAACCCGGAAGCTAAGCCTTTCTGCGCCGATGGTACTGCGTGGGTGACCGCGTGGGAGAGTAGGACGCCGCCGGACATTTTTTACAAAAGCCACCTTCGGGTGGCTTTTGTCTTTTGTTCACCGACAAACTGAGTTGCAGTCGTCAATCGGCCGTGAGCAGTCGATGCACGGGGAACTCGATCACGTGCGGGTCGGGCAAGATCGCCTCCTGGGCGGCGTTGCCGGCCGTCTGGGACTCCTGCCATGCGGCAAGGGCTTCGGTTGATGGCCAGACCTCAATCACGTATAGATCGGTGTCATCGGTTCCGGCCACGTGGACGCGAGCGCCTGCAGCGATGACATCACCGGCAGCGGCGACTACTTCGTCGTACTGCGCATTCGTGCCCCCGGGCATTCGGTAGATGCGTACCAATCCTTGTTCTGACATGACTTCCTCCGTGATGGGACCTGCTTTGAGCATAGGGCCGGATGCGCCTTCACTCGTGAACTTCCATGACCGTACTGTGACTGGCCTCCGCGAAGAAGGATCACGAAGCGAAGCGTGAGAGACTTCCGCCGGCAGTGCGGCGCTCGCGAAGCAATCTGCTCGTCGACCGCCTTCGGGTGGTTCGGATGATCGGGTTTGATGGTCGGATACGAGAGGACGAGGCCGTGGAAAGCTCAGGGCGAGATGGCGGGGGTCAGCGCGGAGGTAAGTCCGGCGGTCGACCAACCGGTGGTCGCTCACCTGGCGGCAAGCCTGGGCGCGCACCGGGTTCTGGTTCCGGACGCGGATCGCAAGGGCGCTCGGGTCCACGTTCGACCGGCAAGCCGGGAGAGGCGCGCGCTGGCAAGCCCGCTGGCAAGCCCGCTGGCAAGCCCGGTGGCAAGCCCGGGGGTCCGCGTCCTGGTGGTCGGCCCGGGGGTCCGCGTCCTGGTGGTCGGCCCGGCACTTCTCGTGCAGGCGGTAGGCCTGATAGCCGTACGGGAGCACCTCGTCCCGAGCGGCCGCCGCGGCAGGTAGGCCCGGCGATTCCGGAAGAGGTGGATATCGAAGACCTCGACCCAGCAGTTTTGAATGAGCTGCGCACGTTGCCCGAGGACTTGGGGGAGAAGGTCGCCGGGCATTTGGCAGCGGCCGAGTTGCTGTTGTTGGAAGAGGACGACGAGGGCGCGCGCGAACACGCGAAGGCGGCCAAGAAGTTGGCAGGTCGCGTCGCAGCGGTGCGCGAAGCTGCCGGCATCACCGCCTACCGTTGCGGGGACTACGCGGACGCATTGGCGGAATTGCGCGCGGTGCGGCGGATGACCGGTGATGACTCCTTCGTGCCGATGATGGCCGACTGCGAGCGTGGTCTGGGTCGACCCGAGCGCGCGTTGGACTTGCTTCGCGAGATCCGTGACGGTGATCCGGAGCTGCGCATCGAGTCTCAGATCGTTGCGGCGGGCGCGCGGTCGGACATGGGGCAGCACGAAGCAGCGTTGGTATTGCTGGAGATTCCGGAGTTGACGTCCCTGCCCCCGGGTGCGGAGCGGGCGCGTTTGGAATATGCCTATGCCGGTGCTCTTGAGGCACTAGGACGCGCAGACGAGGCACGGGAATGGCTCACGAAGGCAGCGGCCTCGGACGTTGACGGCGTGACCGATGCTGCCGAACGTCTAGTTGGCGAAGCGTCCTAGGACTCGTTCGACTTCTCCAGCCAGCGCCATATCCCCGACACCTGCGCGCCGGTGCTGGAGAGCTCCTCGAATTTAATGGCGCGTTCGTCGTCGCTGTAGAAGGCCGGATGCCGCTCGCGGTCCTTCTCCTTGACCATCGCGATGGCGTGTTCGAGGTCCATACCTGCGTGATAAGCCTGCGAGACCTGCTCGACCCAGTAGCGCAGTTCCTCCTCGGATTGCTCGAACACCAACTCCACGTCGGTGACCGGACCGAAGTGGCTGAAAAGCAGGCGCGCGGGTTTCGCATCGCGCATCCGGCTCAGGGAATCCAAAGCAAGACCGAGGTCGAAGTCCGGTGGGGGAGTTGCGGGACGCACCTCGGCGGTGTCGGGGACGAACACACCCGCGGCGTCGCCGGTGTACAGGTCGCCGGTCTGGGAATCGACGAGGGCCACGTGGTGCGAAGCGTGTCCGGGATTGTGGAAGGCGTCCAGGCGTCGCCCGTCGCCGAGGTCCACGAAACCTTCCTCGCCGAGAGTGACCAGGCGTTCGGTTGGTGTGGCGATGAGCGGTCCGAACATCCTGTCCATGTCCGGGCCGAAGACGCGCTGCGCGCTGGCGACGAGCTTGGTCGGATCGGCAAGATGCCGAGCGCCCTTCTCGTGCACCACCACCTGGGCATGGGGGTAGGCGGCGGCGATGTCACCCACGCCACCGGCGTGGTCGAGGTGAATGTGGGTAACCACGACCGTGGCGAGGTCGTCTGGGCCGATGCCGAGGGTCGCCAGAGCATCGATAACCACCGGTGCGGAGAGCGCGGTGCCGGTCTCGATCAGACATGGCCGTGAGCCGCGGATCAGGTAGCTCGACGTGATCCCCGCGTGGCCGGCCATCTGGGTGTCGATCGCGTAGACCTCATCGCCCAAGGCGTCGATGAGGGGGGTCGGGAGGTTTTCCACAACGGCATTGTGCCGTGACATTCCATCCACCGTTCGCGAATCGGGGCTCGTGGTGGGGGTGGATGTTCGGTTTGGGTGGATGAACCGATCGAAGGAGGAGTTCATGGAAACGTCGTCGCAAGTCGTGGTGGTGGGCCGGTTGGGAGCCCAAGTGCGCACCAAGGAATTGCCCAGTGGAGATGTGGTGACGTCGTTCACCGTAATCGTCGATAGGCCGGTGCGGGAACGCACGAAGAGTCAGAAGGCGGCAACAGTGGATGCGATCAGCTGCATCACCATGCGGGCGCGGACGCGAACGATGCTCGAGCGGATGGAGCCGGGAACTTTGGTGTCAGTGGATGGGACATTGCGTCGCAGGTTCTGGCGCGCAGGTCCGGGCGGTTCGACGGGCGGTTCGACGGGCGGTGCGATGGGTAGTGCGATGGAAGTGGTTGCCCGATCGATCCAGAAGGTGTGAGCGCGACGACGCGTATCAGCATGCGACGATGGAGCAGTGGACTTCGAGGGTGCCGGCAACGCCGATACTGACGGTGCTCCCAGCGGTGGACCATACGAATGGTTCCGGCGTGCCGGTGAGATGTTGGCTACGGGCAATGCCGATGCGGCCATCGTGCTGCTCGAGCGGGTGCGCCGCACCGAACCGAGTCCTTCTGTCCTGGAGACACTCGGGCGTGCTTTGTTCGATGCGCGTCGATACGACGAAGCCATCGAGATTCTGACCGACCTTGTCGAACGCTCACCGGATGAGGACTACGCGCACTACGCACTCGGCATGGCGCTGTGGCGTAAGCAGTCCTTTCCCACAGCGCGCGACCACCTATCGATGGCGTTCGTCATGCGTCCGGACAAGCCCGAGTACGCGCAGGCGCTCAGCCAAGTGAAGGCGACTTTGCGCGCCCGGGCCGAAGCTGGTTTGCCGGCGCAGGGGCCAATCGACGTCGATTTCGATGCTGGCGGCAATCTTGCTGCAGACGAGCCGAGTGGTCAGTGAATCGCCTCATCGATCAGTACGACTCGCTGATCGCCGACGCCGATGGCGTGATCTATCGCGGCCCAATCGCCGTGCCCCATGCACTGGAGTCCCTTCGCGTCGCCATCGACCAGATGCCTTGGTGCGTGGTGACGAACAATGCCGCGATGCCGCCATCGGCGGTGGCCGATCGTATTTCCGGTCTGGGTTTGGCGATGGAGCCTTCCGATGTGGTGACATCTCCGCAGGGTGCTGTTGCGTACCTACTCAATCGAGGAATCCCGGCGGGTGCACCGATCCTGATCGTCGGGGGACCTGGAATCGATGAGGCGGTGGCCGCGGCGGGATTCACGCCGATGCGCGAGCATTCCATTCCACCGGTGGCAGTGGTCCAAGGATTCGGTCCCGATGTCGGGTGGCGTGAGTTGTCCGAAGCGGGGTACGCGATCGCAGCAGGGGCGCTGTGGGTGGCAACCAACCTTGATCTGAACATCCCCACCGAACGTGGGCTCGCACCCGGTAACGGTGCGTTGGTCGGTGCGGTCGAGCACGCGGTCGGCCGAGCACCCGATGCCGTCACCGGCAAACCCGAACCGCTCCTTTTCGAACTCGCCGCCCAGCGCATGGGGTCAAGTCGGCCATTGGTCCTCGGTGATCGACTCGACACCGACATCCGTGGCGCCAACCGCGCCGGCATGGACTCACTACTCGTGCTCACGGGTGTCTCGGGGGCGAGTGAATTGGTGAATCTGGCAGCGGCCGAACGGCAATGGCGTCCGACCTTCCTGGCTGAGGACCTTCGCGCCTTGCTGGAGCCCGCAGTGGATTCCCGAATCGACGTCGATGCGCGAGGGCACGGCCCATTGCCGACGATGCGCCGCCTGCTGGCTCGCGCGTGGGGGGATCCGGGTGAGGCGAGCGAAGTCTTGGCGGATCTGCAACGTGCGAGCACAGCGTGGGCAGGTGAGCGAAGTGCCGCTTCGCTACGTTCATGAGGGCGTCGGGCTAGGGTTTCGGATACGTGGTTTGACTGTTTCGACCACAGCGCACGAAGGAGCGTGAAGGGCATGCTGGAAGGTCTGCGGGGATACCTGCAACTGGCAAGTGGCGTCACCGAGGTGACGGCGGCCAAGGCGCGAGATGCCGCGATGTCCTTGGTCAACCAGGGCCTGCAGTTGACCGGCAAGACCCCGGACGTGGTGGGTTCGGTGCAGGACATCGCCGATGACCTCATGACGACCTCCAAGCAGAACCGCGAGATGCTGCTCGGCATGATCCGCACCGAAGTGGATCGAGCCGTGGGACGGATGGGTTTCGTGCGCGAGGACGAACTTGCCGCACTGCGCGCCCGCGTCGAGCGACTGGAGAAGGGTGCTGCAACCGCGCCCTCGACGGGTTCGACAGGTTCGACGGGTTCGACGGGTTCGACAGGTCCGACGAATCCGTCCTCCACCAGTGCCGAGGAGTCGGCTGAGCCGCCTCGCAAGGTCAAGAAGAAGGTGGTCCCGGAATGACGTTCGATCCGCAGGTTGACGTGACCGAGGACGTCGTCACCGAAGACGTCGTCACCGAAGACGTCGTGACCGAGGCTGATACCAGCGAGGTGGACGACGTCTTGGTGCTCGACGAAGCACCTGACCCCGATGCCGTGCTTCCCGTCTGGGAGCCCACCGGCAACGCGGCGGTCGATGCTGCCCTCGAGGAACTCCACGCGGTGGCCGTATCCGAACTCGGCGCGCACGCCGACATCTACGAGCGTTTGCAGCAGTCCTTGCGTTCCACGCTCGATGGCCTCGCAGCCGACGACTCGGCCTAGTTGGCTTCGCACGCCGTGGCCTCGATCCGGTCCGGTCGGGGACTCGTATGACTCGCCGGCGGTTGGATGCGGAGTTGGTGCGTCGTCGTCGTTTCTCATCGCGTGAGGCAGCGCAATCGGCGATAGCCGAAGGCCGGGTCTTCGTGGCTGGCGCCCTGGCGACGAAGCCGGCAACGCAGGTCGATGAGGCCGCGGCGATAGAGATACGCGAAGGAACCGAGCCCGAGTACGTCTCGCGCGGTGCATACAAGTTGATCGGCGCGCTCGACGCGTTCGCACTCGACGTGCAGGGGCGTTCGGCGCTGGATGCCGGTGCATCGACCGGAGGGTTCACCCAAGTGCTGCTCGAGCGCGGAGTGAGTCGGGTGATCGCCGTTGATGTGGGATACGGGCAGTTGGCCTGGCCCGTGCGATCGAGGGATGACGTGGTGGTGATGGAACGCACGAATGTGCGCCACCTGACGGCCGGCGATCTGCCCTACGCGCCCGACTTGATCGTGGCGGATCTGTCCTTCATCTCCCTGACCGTGGTGTTGCCGGCATTGACTTCGGTGGCTACGCCCGGTGCGGATCTGGTGCTGATGGTCAAGCCGCAGTTCGAAGTGGGCAAGGATCGGGTGGGGCACGGGGTCGTGACCGATCCGACGCTGCGGGCTGAGGCTGTTCGGACGGTGGCTCGTGCAGGGCAGGAGTTAAGCCTGGTAATCCGCGGCGTGGCCGCCAGCCCACTGCCCGGACCCAAGGGGAATGTCGAGTATTTCCTGTGGATGACGAAGTCTCGTAGTGACGCGGGAGTCTCCACCGGGGATGATGGCCAGGTGGAACGGGTTGCCGGAGTGCTGGATGGTGCGG
>CAZQRR010000033.1:6695-14026 GCA_964595675.1 uncultured Rubrivirga sp.
GTCGTCCGGTGATGCGTCGTCGAGTGGGTCGCCCGTGAGTGTTTTCGTGGTGGTGAACACCGCGAATCAGGATGCACGCTCGATTGCCCGATCGGTCATCGATGCCTTGCGCTCTGCTGGTGCACGGGTGAGTGGAACAGCGCACGACATCACCCCCCTGGTCGACGATCCAGGCCATGACTTCTCGCTCGACGGAATCGACGTTCTGGCTGATGGCCTTCCGCCCGGAAGCGCGCGCGGGGACGTGGTGGTGGTCTTCGGTGGCGACGGCACGATCCTTCGGGCCGCCGAACTCGCCGAGGCGGGGACCCCGTTGCTGGGGGTCAACCTGGGCCATGTGGGCTTCCTCGCCGAGGCCGAACCCGAGGACGTCCAATTCGTCGTCGAAGCGCTGATCGCTCGGCGATGGGTGGTCGAGGAGCGCACCCGATTGCAGGTGAGCGTGCACCGCGATAGGCAGGTCGTGGACGGCACCTGGGCGGTGAACGAAGTGAGCGTGGAGAAGGGTGCCCGCGAGCGGATGATCGAAGTGCTCGTGGAGGTGGATGGTCGTCCGCTCTCGCGGTGGGGTTGTGACGGGGTGGTCTGCGCAACGCCCACCGGTTCCACGGCGTATGCGTTCTCCGCCGGTGGCCCGGTGGTGTGGCCGGAGGTGGCAGCGCTGCTGGTAGTGCCGCTCAGTGCGCATGCCCTGTTCGCTCGACCCCTGGTGGTTTCACCAGCGAGTTCGATCGCGCTGGACATCGCCCCGGGATCGCGGGCGGTGCTGTGGGCCGATGGTCGGCGGACGATCGACGTCCTTGCCGGTGATCGCCTCGTGGTGAGCGCCGATCCCACGCCGGTTCGCTTCGCCCGGTTGGCCCCGGCACCGTTCACCGACAGGTTGGTCGCGAAATTCGATCTGCCGGTCGAAGGGTGGCGTGGGCGGCAGCGATGATCGAAAACGGATGATCGAAAACGGATGATCGAGACAAGATGATCGAGGAATTACGCATCCGAGGCATCGGTGTCATCGATGAGGCGTGTCTTGCTTTCGCTCCGGGTCTGACGGTCATCACGGGGGAGACCGGTGCCGGTAAGACGATGATCTTGTCCGGGCTGGAACTGCTGCGGGGTGCGCGCGCGGATTCAGGTCACCTGCGCGATCAGGGCGCCGGTGCGGAGATCGATGCGGTCGTATCCGTCGACGATTCCGACCGGGACCAGGTTGCCGGGATCCTCGACGCAATCGCCGTCCCGTTCGACGAGGACGCCTTGATCATCCGGCGAACCGTTGCCCCTCAGGGGAAATCCCGTGCGCATGTGTCGGGGCGCCCCGTTCCACTCGCTGCCTTGAGCGATGTGTGGTCCCCACTGATCGCGGTCCATGGCCAAGCCGATCAAGCGCGATTGCGGGAGGCTGCCTGGCAGCGCACGGTCGTGGATCGCTTCGGTGGTAGCGACCTCGCGCATGCGCGGCATTCCTACGAAGTCACCTGGCAGGAACTGCAGGACGTGCGGCGCGAGCTCTTGGACATGCGCACACATGCCGCTGAGAGAGAGCGCACCGCCATGCTGTTGCGGTTGGGTATCGCCGAGATCGACGAGGTCGCCCCGGAGGTCGATGAGGATGTCGCGCTCGATGCGGAAGCTGCGGTATTGGCGCACGCGGGCTCCTTGCGCGATGCAGCGCTGTCGGCACGAGCTCGCCTGAGCGGCTCCGGCGACGATATCGACCCCTTGGCGGTGATCAGCAAACTGGCGGATGGGCGGGGCAGTCTGGAGTCGGTCGCCCATGTCGATGAACGATTGGCGGTGTTGGCGAAGCGATTGATGACCGTGACCAACGAGATCGTCGATATCGATGCCGAGCTCGGCGATTACCTGCGGTCCTTGGACGCAGATCCGCAGCGCCAAGCCTGGGTGGAGGAACGCCGCAGTCGCCTCGCGGGACTTCGCAAGTCCTATGGGGCCACGGTTGAGGACATCCTGCGGTGGCGCGAGGAGTCAGCCGCGCAGGTCGCAGCGTCCGACAACTCCGCTGAACTCATCGACCAACTGGCGAACCGTGACGTCGAACTATCGGGTCTGGCGCGTCGTCAGGCCAAGGAGCTGTCCGAGCGCCGCTCCCACGCAGCCGCGGGGCTGGCCGCGGCGGTGGAGGCCGAACTTCGGGAACTGGCCATGCCGGACGCGTCGGTGGTGATCGAGGTGACCTGCGATCTTGATTCCCTTCGAGCCCATGGAGCAGACGAGGTGAGCGTGCTGCTGGTCCCGCATCCGGGAGCCAGTGCCCGCCCGATCGGCAAGGGCGCGTCGGGCGGCGAACTGTCGCGCCTCGCGTTGGCCTTCGAAGTCGCCTTGGCGGGGGAGACTCCCACGCCCACCATGGTCTTCGACGAAGTCGATGCCGGAATCGGCGGCGCGGTAGCCGTGGAGGTCGGACGCCGCTTGGCCAGGCTGGCCCGGCGAACCCAGGTGATCGTGGTGACGCATCTGCCCCAGGTCGCGGCGTTCGCCGACCGACACCTGGTTGTCACGAAGGGAACGGATGGTTCGGTCACCTCGGCCACGGTTCGGGAAACCGAAGGTGACGACCGGGTGAAGGAACTGGTGCGAATGCTCAGCGGTTTGGAGGAGTCGTCTACGGGCGCGGCACATGCGCGGGAGCTGCTCGACGTGGCGGCCCGAGAGCACGATGGCGGCGGCGCGCCGCGGACGGCAGCCGCGCGCTCGTCGGATGCGCGCTAGTCTGGTCTTCCGTGGATATCCCGCGTAACGCCCCAGCCTCGACCAAGCACCTCTTCGTGACGGGGGGCGTTGCATCCTCACTCGGCAAAGGCCTGACCGCTTCGAGTCTGGGCAACCTGCTCAAGGCGCGTGGATTGCGCGTGACGATGCAAAAGCTCGATCCGTACTTGAACGTCGATCCGGGGACGATGAACCCGTTCCAGCACGGTGAGGTATTCGTCACCGACGATGGAGCCGAGACCGATCTCGATGTGGGTCACTACGAGCGCTTCTTGGATACCGACCTGCATGGATCGGCGAACGTCACCACCGGTCAGGTCTATTCGACCGTGATCGCGAAGGAACGTCGCGGCGAGTACTTGGGCGACACCGTGCAGGTGATCCCGCACATCACCAACGAGATCAAGTCCCGGATCCGCCGGATGGCCGGACCCGACGTGGACGTGGTGATCACCGAAGTGGGCGGCACGGTCGGCGACATCGAATCGCTGCCATTCTTGGAAGCCGTTCGGCAGATTCGTCACGAGGTGGGTCGGGACAACGTCTTCTTCCTGCACGTGTCCCTTTTGCCGTACATCGGTCCGTCGGGGGAGTTGAAGACCAAACCCACCCAGCACTCGGTCGCCTCGCTGCGCAACATCGGTATTCAGCCCGACGCCATCGTGCTGCGCGCCGATCGCCCGGTTCCCACCAGCATCAAGCGCAAGATCTCGCTCATGTGCGACGTGGATGCGGAGGCCGTGGTTGCGGCAGTGGATGCCCCGAGCATCTACGACATCCCCAAGGTGCTGCATAGCGAAGGTCTGGACGCTTACGTAGTGCGCCGACTCGGTCTGCCGTTCCGTGACGTGGACTGGACCGACTGGGACCAACTGCTGCGCCGCGTGCACGCCCCGGCGAACGAGGTCACCATCGGTTTGGTCGGTAAGTACATCGACCTTCCCGATGCGTACCTATCAGTGACCGAAGCGATCCGCGCCGGTGGGTTCTACAACGATTGCAAGGTCAACATCCGCTGGGTCTCCAGCGACGATTGCGCCACGCCCGAGGGTGCGCGGCGCAACCTCGAAGGTCTGGACGGCATCTGCGTGCCCGGAGGATTCGGGGTTCGTGGCATCGAGGGCAAGCTCGGTGCGTTGACCTATGCGCGGGAGAACCGACTGCCGACCCTGGGGTTGTGCTTGGGATTGCAGTGCATGGTTATCGAGTACGCACGATCGGTGGCCGGACTGGAGAACGCGAACTCGTTGGAGTTCGATGAGAGCACCCCGCACCCGGTGGTGGCGACCATGGCCGATCAACGCGATGTCGTCTCCGGCGATCGTGACATGGGCGGGACCATGCGGCTGGGTCTGTACCCGGCCAAACTCGCCCCCGGCAGTCAGGCCGAACGCGTATACGGGCAGCCGTACGTGGATGAACGCCACCGGCACCGCTACGAGGTGGCGAACGCCTACCGCCCTGCGTTGGAAGAAGCCGGCTTGGTGTTCTCGGGAACTTCACCGGACGGGCGATTGGTGGAGTATGTGGAGCTGCCCGCCGACGTCCATCCGTTCTACCTCGGCACCCAGGCGCACCCGGAGTTCCGGTCTCGGCCGACGCGAGCCCATCCGCTCTTCGCGGGGTTGATCGATGCGGCATTGAACAGGCAACGAGCAGCCGTTGGTACGTCCTCGGCGCTCGCGTAACTCGGCTTCACCGCGTGCCACCCACAGGACTGCCACGACCGGAGGAATCCTGGTCGGGTCCCATCGCCGATACTCCCGACGACTCGATGGTCGTCGACGAGCGTGATGTCGTCTTCGAAGGCCGCGTGTGGTCGGTCGTCCGGGATCAGGTGCGCATCGCGCAGACCGAATCGATTCGCGATGTGGTCATCCATCCGGGTGCGGTCGCGATCATCGCGGTCGATGAGGACGACCGCGTGCTGCTGATTCGTCAATACCGGCACCCGGTCTCGATGTACTTGTTCGAGCCGCCTGCCGGACTGCTGGACGTGACCGGTGAACCACCCCTGGCGACCGCCGTCCGCGAATTGGCCGAGGAGGCGGGCGTTCGCGCAGACACCTGGCACGTGTTGGTCGATCTGTTCAATTCACCCGGTGGCTCCAGCGAGGCGATCCGGGTCTACCTGGCCAGTGACCTGACCGCGCTGCCCGCGGGCCGCCCAACTACCGGTGAGGCCGAGGAGGCCCATTTGCCCCAGGCGTGGGTGCCGCTCCCGGAGGCCGTCGAATTGGTCCTGTCCGGCGCAGTCGGAAGCCCCTCGGGGGTGGCGGGGATCTTGGCCTTGGCGGCCGTACGCGCGGCGGGTGGTCGCGGACTTCGGCCTGCTGATGCCCCGTGGATGCCCCGCGATTGGCTGGTCGCCCAGCAACGAGTGCGCTGATCCGCCGACGGTCGCGTTGCTGGGCTCGGGTGGCCGCCCATGCTGAGTCGTCGGGATCGGGGGCGGTCTACGCTGCTACTGACTTCATCTTGGGAAATCCCCGGGTGAGGAATCCGCGAGGCGAACACCTGGAGGAAGCGTGCGCATCGGTATCCCAACCGAGGTCAAGAACAACGAGTTCCGGGTGGCGATCACCCCATCAGGTGCCATGGAATTGACGCGGCATGGGCACGAAGTGGTCATCCAATCCGGGGCAGGCGAAGGTTCGTCGATCTCCGACGCCGAATACGAAGCAGCAGGTGCGCGGATGCTGCCCACGGCCGATGCGGTCTGGGAAACGGCCGAGATGATCTTGAAGGTCAAGGAGCCGATTTCCGAGGAGTACCACCGCATTCGCGATGGTCAGGTCGTCTTCACCTACCTTCACCTGGCCGCCTCGCGGGAGTGCACCGATGCGCTCATCAACTCCGGTGCGACCGCTATCGCCTACGAGACCGTCGAACTGCCCGATGGATCACTGCCATTACTGGCCCCCATGAGTGAAGTTGCTGGACGATTGGCGCCCCAGGTCGGTGCCCACGCTCTGATGCGCGCCCACGGTGGACGAGGGGTCTTGATGGGTGGAGTGTCCGGTGTGTACGCGGCCAAGGTCGTGGTCATCGGGGCCGGTGTCTCCGGCATGAACGCAGCCGCCATCGCCCTCGGTATGCAGGCCGAGGTGCTCTTGATGGACAAGAACATGGCGCGCCTGCGTCAGATGGATGCGATCTACCAAGGTCACATGCAGACGGTCGCGTCGAACGCCTTCGAGATCGAGCGCGCCGTCCTCGATGCGGACATGGTCATCGGCGCTGTGTTGGTACCAGGGGCCAAGGCACCGACACTCGTCTCCAATGAACTCGTCTCGCGGATGAAGCCCGGATCGGTGCTCGTGGACATCGCCATCGACCAAGGTGGCTGCTTCGAGGACTCCAAGCCCACAACGCACGCCGATCCGACCTACCCGATTCACGATTCGATCTTCTACTGCGTAGCGAATATGCCCGGCGCGGTTCCGCACACTTCCACGTACGCGCTGACGAACGTCACGCTTCCCTACGCGGTCGCCTTGGCGGACAAGGGGTGGAAGCAGGCGATGCGCGACGATCACGCGCTGGCCCTCGGTCTGAACGTGCACGCGGGTTCGCTCACCTACGGCGCCGTCGCCGAGGCATTCGATATGCCGTTCACACCCGTCGAAGAAGTGATCGCCTGACCGAGGCGTTTCGCATGGCCACACCTGCAATCGACGACGCGATTGCAGGCTACGTCGACCATGTGAGCGTGGAGCGCGGACTAGCGGCGAACACCATCGCCGCCTATCGGCGTGACTTGGGTCGGTATCGACGTTGGCTCGCCTCTCGAGCCATCGAGGACGTCAATTCGATCGACTCGACCGACGTAGCCGACTTTGCAGCATCCTTGCGAAACCCCGACCCCGGTGAATCCGCACTCAGCGCCTCGAGTGCCGCGCGGGTTGTGGTGGCCGTTCGCTCCTTCCACCGATTCGCGGCTTTGGAGAATTGGACGCGCACGGATCCGGCCGCGGACATCGCCCCCCCGCAGATTCCGCGACGATTGCCCAAGGCGTTGCCGTACGCCAGCATCGAACGACTCATCGAGGCATCCGGCGACCCGAGTACGGCCCTCGGTTCGCGGGATCGGGCGCTCATCGAATTCCTCTACGGCACCGGCACGCGCATTTCCGAAGTGGTGGGCTTGGACGTAGACGACGTCGACCTCGATTCGGCCACCGTGGTGGTGACCGGCAAGGGCAACAAGCAAAGGCGCCTGCCCCTGGGCGGGGCGGCGAGCGGTGCGATCGCCGATTACCTGGTTCGGGGACGGCCGGTCTTGGCCCAAGCGGCCACCGGAAGGAGGCGTCCGGGGGCAGCGCTGTTCTTGGGAGTCAAGGGGTCCCGGCTGAACCGCCAGGCGGCCTGGGAGGTGGTGCGTCGCAGCGCCCACGAAGCGGGTCTGAGCGGGGAGGTGGGTCCGCACACCCTGCGCCACTCCTACGCCACCCACCTGATGGAAGGCGGGGCGGACGTCCGGGTGGTCCAAGAACTCCTCGGGCACTCCTCGGTCACGACCACCCAGATCTACACGCTCGTGACCGCCGACGCGCTGCGCGAGGTGTACGCCGCCAGTCACCCGCGCGCGCAGTAGGCTC
>CAZQRR010000034.1:0-9225 GCA_964595675.1 uncultured Rubrivirga sp.
ACGTCAATCCCGAGGAGCACCTCTACCTCAGCGATCCCGAGCATCGCGAGGAGGGTGGAACGCCAGCCATCATCGAATCCATTCGTGCGGGGCTGGTGTTCGATCTCAAGGAGCAGGTGGGTGTTGACGTGATTCGCGCCCGCGAGGACGACTTCGTGCGTCGGGCCTTGTCTAGTTGGCGAGCCAACCCCGCGATCGAAGTGCTCGGCAACACCGACGCCGAGCGGTTATCCATCATCAGTTTCGTGGTCCGACGTCCCGGCGCACGCTATCTGCACCACAACTTCGTGGTGGCGGTTCTCAACGATCTGTTCGGCATCCAATCGCGAGGCGGCTGTTCCTGCGCCGGGCCGTACGGTCACCGGCTATTGGGTATCGATGTGGAGCGTTCACACGAGTTCGAGCGCGAGATCAGCCACGGCTGCGAAGGCATCAAGCCAGGCTGGACCCGAATCAACTTCAACTACTTCATCTCCGAGGCGGTCTTCGACTATCTGGTCAAGGCCGTGCACCTCACCGCGGAATTCGGGCACCGTCTGCTTCCTTCGTATCGATTCGAGCCGGCGTCCGGACTCTGGCAGCACAGCGTCGGGGCAGTAGAGCCACCATTGCGACTCAACCAACTCAGTTACGACGCCGACGGCAGACTGACCTATCCCGTTCACCACGATCGCGCACCGGAAGCCGCGCTGCGGGGATACCTCGAAAGCGCCTGTGACCTGCTCGACTCATTGCCTGAGCCCGACCTTGCGGATTCGATCCCCGGTGGGTCTGCCGATTTCGAACAGCTTCGCTGGTTCGAGGTAGCTCGGCCCTAGCAGGCAAGGAGCATTCGGATCAGCGAACCCTGATCGTGAACTCCTGCGATAGACCCGGGGCCACCCCGCCGGACTTCCGGGCCACGATCCGATAGGTCCAACGTTGCTTCGATCGCTCGCCGGTGGCCTTGATGGTGACGCGCCCCTTAGCGTTCGTCCGAGCCGCTTTCACCTTGCGCCACCTGTCGTTCTTGTAGACCTGGAGCACAACCTTCTGATCGGCCAGAGCCGGACGAACGATCGCCCGCACGCGGATTCGATCTCCCGCGCCGACCTTCTTCGTCTTCACTCGCGCTGTGACCGTTGCGGCAACGGAAACGTCGAAGGCTGCGCTCTGTGAAGCCGCCATCGTTCCGGATTCCGGGACCGTCAACCGAAGCCGACCGGAACTGGGTAGTACCACCTGGTAGGCCACCGCCCCATCGGGTCCACTCGTGGCGGTCTGGAGCCCCTGCCAGTCGTCGGTGCCCGTCGGTGCGAACTCCAAGGTGACCGGCAGGTTCGGCATGGGTGCGCCGTTCACGGTCACTCCACCGGCAACCGCGGTGGGTTGTCCGAATGCCACGGCCGGCGTCGCGTCGATTGCAACCGCCGCCTCGGCGGGAGCCAGGGACTGCGCGTAACTGCGCAGAGCAGCCCATTGGGCGGGGTTCTCGCCTCCGATCGTCCACAGCGCGGCGCCGTTCAGTCCGTACTGGCCGACGAGCTGCGTTCGTGCGAGGACCGCATCGGGACCTACGAAGTTAACCTGACGTTCCGCGTTACACAGCTGGCGAATACCCGCGGCATCCGTCCATTCGACCGGCTTGGTGTACCGGAAGAAACTCTCCTGGGTATCGGGGTCCCACGTGACGTCGGCATCGGAAAGTCCGTATGTGGCCAAGAGTTCGGGGATTTCGCGCGCGGTGACAGCGGACACTGCAGTGGCCGACCGCCACGCTCGCTGTTCGGCCGATGTGCCGTTCTTGTCCGGACACACACCGCTCAATCGGAATCCCCCACCCGCCACGGTTCTCGTTCGAGCGCGCCCGTACGTGGGGACGCCGATCTGTAGTTTCGCCGGGTCCATGACGGTCACCGCGTATTCGACGTTCGCCCGGACCCAACCGATAGGCGCAATCGGTCCGATGGACTGCACTGTGTAGTCGTAGGCCATGATCCGGATCCGGTCCGCGTGCGGCGCGATTCCTTGCAGGTTGTAGACCCAGTAGCCGTTGCGTCCTCCGCAGTTGTTCCGGGTGTCACAAGGGCCGGGAATGGTCACGGACAGCAACTTGCCCTGCGCTCTCAGTGCCGTGCCCAACTCTGCAACGAATGTCGTCCAGTTGGGCTGGGTTGCATCCCAACTCGCTCGCCCATCTCGAAAGGCGAAGTTCTCGTAGTTGATGTCCAGGCCGTTGTAGCCGTTATCAACGGCGAGCGCGACGAGATCGGCTATGTGCTGGGCCCTCAGAGTCGGATCGGCGAGTGTGGCGGCCATCCGGCCTTTGCCGGATGCATCCGCGATGGACGGGATTACGACCAGCCCTGCCTGCCGGAAGCGCGGCATCGCCCAGGCGACATTGGCCGCGGCATTCGAGAAGTTCGGGTTCAATCGGACCTGGACTCCGCCCCCTGGCCGGGGAGTGGCCGAATACCAAAATGGTGAGACGTCCTCGAAAAGATCCGCGTTCGCAACTGCGCTGTCGACGCCGCTCGGGCGTCCCGGGGATGTCATCCAGTAGGGCATCCAGCCGCTCAGGACACGGTCCGGAGCATTCGCGCTCGCCGGAGCACTCACCGCCGCCTGACCAACGAGCAGACCGGAGATCAGACTGCACGCTGCTACGAGGGGAAGGAGCGATCGGCGCATCGATTCATTCTGCGTCATGCGGCCTTGGGGGCTGCGCACCCGGGGGGTCTGGGAGTGTCTGCTAGCGAAGGACCCGACCGATGTCCCCCGCAGCACGGGCCACACGCGGACCGATGTCGGATTCGTCGATTTCACGGAACGAGACCACGCCCACGCTCGCCTCAAGGCCAGGAACCCCCTGGATCGGGACAGCCAACCCGAAGATCCCGGGCGCAACGTCCTCACTAGCCACCACCCAAGGAGGGTCGAGCGGACGTGTACCGGCGGTCCGAGCTGCCAGAATCGCCCGCCCCGACGCAGCGGCCTCAAGTGCCGAGCGGCTGCCGACCCGATACGTGACGTGCATGTCCGAACGAGTCGGTTCGGCAACTAACGCCGCCACCGACTCACCGCCGTCTACCAAGGCCAGGTAAGCGGTGCAGGCAACCGCGTCAGCAAGCAGGCGCAACGCAGGGAAAGCCGCGTCCCTGACGACCGGCTGCAGTTGTCGACCCATGGCCAGCACGCCTAGGCCCAATCGACAACGTCCGTCCGTTCCGCGTCGGATGAGTGCATGCTGCTCGAGGGTCACCACGAGTCGGTAGACGACGGTGCGACCGATACCCAATCGACTAGCCAACTCGGTGACTGTGAGTCCTTCGCTTGAGTCCGCGACCTCTTCCAGGACCCGAAGTCCCCGGTCCAGCGTCTGTGAGGTCTCCGCGGCCATACCTTCAGCAAACCACGGTCCGCGAACACGACGAAGGGCGACCCACCCGTGAGGGTGAACCGCCCTTCGTTGGAGTGCCGTCAGGGGTTACGCGTTGGCCAAACGCTTGACACTGAATGCAGCGATGACTTCGTAAATACCGATGATGATCAGCCAGATACCCACGACCCAGGTCAAGGTGACCAAGGAGATACCGGGCCAGACCAGCACGATCACGCCGCCGATAATCATCAGGATTCCGAAGAAGATGTTGGCTCCGCGACCTTCTTTGCTTTCGAATCCGAGGAACAAGGATGCGAAGCCACGGAACAAGAACCCGATGCCGATGAACAGGCTCAGGATGTATAGCTCCTGGAATTCACCGCGGATGGCGAAAATGCCCAGGACCAGGGACAGGATGCCCGTGATGATGAAGAGTGCGCGCATGCCTCCGGTGAGACCGTGTGCGAATCCGCGGACGATGCTGAAAATGCCGGACACGATCAACCAGATGGCGAAGACGATCGCCACCACGATCACGGTCTTGCCCGGCCAGATCAGTGCAACTACACCTACGGCAAGGCTCAAGATTCCGGCGAAGAGTAGTACCCACCAATTCCGGCCGATGGCCGTCATGAGATTGTCGGGGTTCTCTTCGATGACAACAGTTTCAGTGTTCGACATGTGCATCCTCCTGATGCGCGGCGTGGGGGTTTCCCATGTGCCACTAAATTCGTGCAGCCCGATGGTAGGGCCAATTCATGCTGTGGCGCGGGACGCAAGTAGCGAGTTTCCCCGGTAATTAGTCGTCCACCCACTGGAGCGGGTCCAACCACAGATTCTGTAGGTCAAGGAGACTCCCATTCTCGGACATTTCGCTCAGAGCTCGGTCAATGCACGTTGCAAGCGGATTTCCAGCCACGAGCCCGAGTGCGTATTCCACAGTCAAGGAATCGAGACCCTGGACCGCTATCCATGGCTCTCCCGCCACGATCTCCAACCACCGAACCGCATGTTCGTCCACCACGACGACATCGACGGCTCGACGAACAGGTCCGTCGCTGATGAGTTGATCGACGGAAGCGAAAATCACCGGCTCACCGACCACCCACCCTTGATCAGCTACCGACGACGCAGCCGGACCTTGAAGTGGCCAACCCCAGCGCAGGGCATTCGTTACACCTACGCCGGACATAGTGGACGCACTCAGTGCCGTGGCGATTTCCGGATCCTCGACCAAGATCACGAGATCGGACTCCAGGTAGGGCCCGGTGAAGACCATCGCCGATCCTTCATGGGCCTGTGGCGAGAATCCGCCTATGGCGATGTCGTAGTCGACAAATTCGCCGGAGAGCAGTTGCTCGGGATCGACGAATTCCCATGTCACTTGACCCGGGCGGAAGCCGAGCACATCTGCGAGTTGGTAGGCGAGGTCAGCTTCCAGCCCTCGACGCTCGGCAGGATCGTCTGTAAGGAAGAACGGTGACGAAGGCGACGTGGATGTCGCGAAAGTCAACGCGCCCGGCTCGACTGTGGTGAGGTTCGGCTTCGCACAAGGATCCAGCATCGCTGCCAACGACTCGGACTGATCGTCCACCTGGATTGGCGGCTGCACCGATTCCTCACCGGCCGCGGAGCCACAAGCACCAAGGAGCAGGCTCACGAAACCAAGGACACCGACGAGCAAACCGGACTTCACGCGTTCATTCACCGCCGCGCGGCAACGACGCATGGATCTCCTGACACTCAGGGCAGATGGGGAACTTCGAGGGATCCCGACCAGGTGTCCACTTCTTGCCACACAGTGCGGTGACCGGCTTACCCGTCACGGCACTCTCGACGATCTTGGCCTTCTCGACGTAGTGCGCGAATCGTTCGTGGTCTCCGTCGTCGTATGAAGAAGTCTTCTCCTCCAAGAGCGTGTCCCCGCTGGGCATGGGCGACTCGAGTGGCGTTGATAGGGACGGGAACGACATGGCGTGAGTGTACGTGCAAGGACAGGCCCGGTACGGCGCGCTGAACAGCACTGGACAACCTACGGTCTATACCCCCTAGGGTATCTTCATGGCAACGTTGGAACTCACTGAACAGACTTTCGCCGATACCGTCGGTGGCAACGAAATCGTCCTGGTCGACTTCTGGGCTTCCTGGTGTGGTCCGTGCCGCACATTCGCGCCCGTGTTCGAGACCGTGTCCGAGGACAATCCGGACATCGTTTTCGCGAAGGTCGATACCGAGGCCGAACAAGGACTAGCGGGTTATTTCCAAATCAGCTCCATTCCGACCTTGATGGCGATCCGCGACGGCGTAGTGCTCTACTCGCAGGCCGGCGCCCTCCCACGGGCCGCCTTGGAAAATCTGGTGCAGGCGATTCGCGACGTCGATATGGCCGACATTCGCCGCAAGCTCGCGGAGGGGCAGTCACAAGGGCAGCCAGAAGGACAGTCACAAGGACAGTCGGAGGCCCAGTAGGTCCCCCTCTCTCACGCGGGTCCTGCGAGGTCGGGACCTTTGGCCGTCCCCGGCGCCACGGTGAACACCTACGGTTGAAGCAGGCGCCCTCGCGGGTGCACGCAAGCTTGGGAGGTCACATTGCCCCAACAACCACTGGCGCAGGTACCCGACGATGCCACCTGGTTCTGGCAGGAACGAGGGTCGTGTCGGGGCGTCGATCCGACACTTTTCTTCCATCCACAGAACGAACGAGGTCTTGCGCGCCTTCGGCGGGACCGTCAGGCGAAAGTCGTGTGCGCCACGTGCCCGGTTCGCTTGGAATGCGCGGACTACGCGATCCGCGCCCGCGAGCCGTACGGGGTCTGGGGTGGGCTCACAGAAGAGGACCGCGAGAACATCTACCGCCGCTTGGGCTCTCGCCACTACCCCCGGGGTCGCGGAGAGGGTCTGCGCGCCGCCGCGGCGGATGTCGATCGAACGATCGCCCCCACGGCGCTGGACACCACGTCCTGATTCGATCTCGCTAAGGTTCCACGGGTGGACCTTCCCGTCGACCTGCGCGGCCGCGATTTCCTTGCCGAACGCGACTTCACCGCACCGGAGCTGGAGTTCCTCGTGGAGCTCGCGGCCACCCTCAAACGTGAACGACATTCAGGCAAGGAACGCCAACGGCTTGCTGGCCGCGGCATCGCCTTGATCTTCGAGAAGCCATCCACCCGAACACGGATCGCCTTCGAGGCCGCTATCGCGCAGCAGGGCGGCTTTTCGACGATCTTGGATGCCTCCTCCAGTCAGATCGGGCACAAGGAATCGATCGCCGATACTGCGCGGGTCCTTTCGAGGGTCTTCGATGGCATCGAATACCGGGGTTCGGCACACAGCATCGTGGAGGAACTAGCGCAGTACTCGGATGTGCCGGTGTTCAACGGACTGACGGATACGTGGCACCCCACCCAGATGCTCGCGGACTTCCTGACGATGCACGAATACAGCGGCACCTACCAACCGTCGTACGCCTACGTGGGCGACGCCCGCTACAACATGGGCAACTCGCTTCTCGTCATGGGAGCCATCATGGGTGCCGATATTCGGATCGTGGCTCCAAAGACGCTGTGGCCCGATGCCCGCGTGCAGGAATTGGCGCGCGAGCGAGCCGCCGATTCGGGGGCTCGGATCACCTTGACCGAGGAGGTGGGCGAGGGCGTATCGGGGGTCGACTTCGTTCATACCGACGTCTGGGTATCGATGGGTGAATCCGCAGATGTGTGGGCGCAGCGAATCGAACTCCTACGTCCTTATCGGGTCGACCTCGACGTCATGGAGGCAGCCGGCCCGCAGGCGAAGTTCATGCACTGCCTGCCTGCCTTCCACGACACGAACACCGAGATGGGCCGCTTGATTGCCGATCGATTCGGGCTCACAGACGGCATCGAGGTTTCGTCCGAGGTGTTCGACTCCGCCGCCAGCATCGTGTTCGATCAGGCCGAGAACCGCCTGCACACGATCAAGGCCCTACTCGTTGCCACCATGGACGGGTCGTAGAGCGCCAGCCCTCACCCGAGCCGTGCGCGCAGTGCCGCCAACTGGTCACGAAGTGGCTGCGGCACCCGATCACCGAATTGCTCGAAGTACTCCTCGGTCATCGTGGCCTCCGCCTTCCAGGAGTCCGCGTCGATTCGGAAGAGTTCGGCGATGTCATCCGACGAGATGTCCACGCCTTCCAGATCGAGCTCCTCGATGACGGGTATGCGTCCGATGGGCGTCTCGACGGCATTCGTCTCACCGTCGATCCGGCGGATGATCCATTCGAGCACTCGGGAGTTATCACCGAATCCCGGCCAGATGAAACGACCATCGGCGTCTCGTCGGAACCAATTGACGGAGTAGATGCGCGGAAGGTTTCCCGCATCGGTGAACGATCCGATCTTCAACCAATGACCCCAGTAGTCGGCCATGTTGTAGCCGCAGAACGGCAGCATCGCGAAGGGGTCCCGGCGCAGTTCACCGACCGTGCCCTCTGCTGCTGCAGTCTTCTCGCTGGACATCGTGGCACCCATGAAGACGCCGTGGGTCCAGTCGAAGGACTCGGTGACCAGCGGCACGTTGGTTGCCCTCCGGCCACCGAACAAGATTGCATCGATCGGAACACCCGCCGGATCCTCCCAATTCGGTGCGATGGTCGGGCACTGGGACGCAGGGACCGTGAATCGCGCATTCGGGTGGCTCGATGGCTCATCGGAATCCGGCGTCCAGTCGCGGCCCTTCCAGTCGATCAAGTGGTCGGGGGCCTCATCGGTCAACCCTTCCCACCACACATCACCATCGTCGGTCAACGCAACGTTGGTGAAGATGCTGTTCCCGGTCAAGGTTCGGATGGCGTTGGCATTCGTTTGCATGCCCGTGCCCGGCGCCACTCCGAAGAAACCAGCCTCCGGGTTGATCGCATAGAGCCGTCCATCCTCACCGAAGCGCATCCAAGCGATGTCGTCGCCGATGGTCTCCACCTTCCAACCGGGCATGGTCGGATCAAGCATCGCCAGGTTGGTCTTCCCGCACGCTGACGGGAAAGCAGCGGTTACGTAGTGGACCTTGTTCTGCGGGGACGTGAGCTTCAAGACCAGCATGTGTTCGGCGAGCCAGCCTTCATCGCGAGCCATAGCGGAGGCGATGCGCAGCGCGAAACACTTCTTGCCCAGCAGCGCGTTGCCGCCGTATCCGGAACCGAAGGACATGATCTCCCGGGTTTCCGGGAAATGGACGATGTACTTGGTGTCGTTACAGGGCCAGGCCGCATCGGGTCGGGCCTGGCCGCCTTCATCGATCAGCGGGTAGCCGACGGAGTGAAGGGCCGGCACGAAATCGCCGAGTTCACCGATCTCCTCGAGAGCAGCGGTCCCCATGCGCGTCATGATCTGCATGTTCAGCACCACGTAGGGCGAATCCGTTATCTCGACACCGAGCTGGGAGATGCGAGAGCCGAGCGGGCCCATCGAGAAGGGAATGACGTACATGGTGCGTCCCCGCATACTCCCGGCGAAGAGGCCTTTCAAAGTCGCACGCATCTCAATCGGATCTGCCCAGTTATTCGTGGGACCAGCATCGATTTCCCGATGTGAGCAGATGAACGTCCGCTCCTCCACTCGCGCAACATCCCTGGGATCGCTGCGCGCCAGGAAGGAATTCGGGCGCAGTTGCGGATTCAGAGGGATGAAGGTCCCCGAATCGACCAACTCACGCGTGAGCCGATCCCACTCCTCCTGCGAGCCGTCGCACCATTCGATGCGGTCGGGTTGCGTCAGTTCAGCGACTTCCTCGACCCACTCCAGCAACTGCTTGTTACGCGTAGGGGCTTGCTCCATACCTGCGATTGCCATAGCAACTCCGCTCGTGACGCCGTTGTCTCGATGTGTTGT
>CAZQRR010000034.1:9325-13632 GCA_964595675.1 uncultured Rubrivirga sp.
GTTGTCTCGATGTGTTGTCGTGCCGGGGAAGCCAGGGACTTCGGGAAGATTCGTGAAGGATGGCCCCGATTCGCCGAGAATGCGAGTTCGGACAGGCGTGTAAACGCTGTCCTGTGAGCAACTGCACAGACTCACTGTGATGCGCGTTACTCCAGATCCTTCTGGATCGGTCCAACTAGCGGCGTACGGCCGTGGGAAGCCGATCCGAATATGGCGCCCGAGGCGCCGTGACCGCGCGTTCGATCATCCGGGCGAAGGCGCGGGCCCCCTCCGGGCGAAGGTGCACCCCATCGGCATACAGGTATTCAGGGTTCTTCGTTGCAACCGCGTTCCAATCCAGCAACACCACTCTGTCACTGCGGAACGCTTGGTCGCAGGAGCGCAACATCTCGTTGTTGACGCTCTCCCACTTCCGCGGGACCTTGACCGTCACGAGATACACGCGGCGCTGCTTTCCGGCGGTGCGCACCAACTCCTTGCACATCTTCAGGGTGTACGTCCCATTGGTTCCGAGGTGCACCACCACGTGCTCAGGCAACTTCTCACCACGCTCACGCAGTAGTCCAGGTCCCGTTACCGCCTGACGGCTCACCGCGGCATCGACCACATCCACGCCACGCTCACGTAAGTGGGACTTGGCTCCGAGCATCACCGAGTCCCCGATGGCGATCGCATCCAGCTCCTTCGCCGATGCAGGCGATGCGGGCGATGCAGGCGATGCCACGACCGTCGCACCTACGAGAAGCGGAACGACGAGCAACCTGGCAAGTAACCCACGGATCACGGCACTAGGACGAGTGGGCATCGATCACGGCTCCCACCCGGTCGACGATGTCATCGAGAATCGCTTCGCTCGTGGCGTAGTTGACCCGTGCATGCCCGATTCCTGGCGCACCGAAGGGCACACCGGAATTCACAGCCAACTTCGCTTCCTCCAGCAGCATTGCGGCCGGGTCCTCCCCCAGCTGCGGCAGATGCACCCAGGCCAGATAGGACGCCTCGGGCCATGTCACCTGAACCTCGCCCAAGGCAGATAGTCCATCAACCAACTGCCGACGACGACGATCCAAGGTCTCGAGCATTTCCCTTCGCCAAAGATCGCCCTCGCGATAGGCGGCCAGCGTCCCCAGCACCCCGAAGTGACCGACGCCGAAGGTGGACTCGAGGGGAATCGCCTCGCGCAGGAGGTCGACCACCGAATCCGAGGCCACCAACTGAGCACACTTCAAGCCGGGGATGTTCCAGGTCTTCGACGCCGACACGCAGGACACCGCGCGCAGGTCCGTGACGTCACCCGTCACGGACAAGAACGGATAGTGACGAGCTCCGATCATTGTCATCGGCGCGTGGATCTCATCGGCGATCACCACAACATCGTGAGACATCGCCAACTCCGCGACTGCGAGTAGTTCGAACTCCGAGTGAACTGTCCCCGTTGGGTTGTGAGGTGAGCAAAGGACGTACGCCTGCACCTGCGGATCGGCGAAAGCCTCGGCGAGTCCCTCGAGGTCCAATCGGTATGCACCGTCGACTTCCACCAGCGGCACGTTCCGTACTTGCCTCCCGCACACCTTGTCCACCGTCGAGAAGAAGGGCGGATAGACCGGCGGATTGATCACCACGTGCGCACCCGCATCGGTCAGGTGCACCAAGGCCTGAGCGATCGAGGACATCACATCCGCCAGAACGATCACCTTGGACGGATCGATCGACCAAGCCCATTCCTCTTGTGCGAACGCGGCAAGCGTCTCGGGCACCTCGTCGGCCCAGCGATATCCAGTGTCCGACCGATCGACGGCGTCGTGCAGCACCCTCGCGATCGGCTCGGCCAGGGTGAAGTCCATCTCGGCGACCCACGCGGGAACGACATCGGGGGCGTAGGACCGCCATTTGGCACTGGTCCGTTCCCGGAGGTTCGCTAGATCGCGATCGTCGATGGCCACGAGGTCAGCATGCCGGCAAGTGCTTCGAGATCCCGCAATCAGGGCGCGATCAGATGGCGAGTGTGCCGCGCACCACGCTGTCGGCGCTGTGGGTGACATCGCCGTCGAACTGCTCGACCGAGATGTCCACGACCGGGAAGGCATTCATATCCATCCCCACCGGCAGGGGGAACTCGTTCACCGCGCCGGAACCGAGAACCCCAACCGACACCATGGAATCGGCCTCCGGCGAGAGCATCCACACCTCGTAGTAACCATCCGGCTGCGGAAGATCGGGAACATCCACGAGCAGCACCGGACCGTCGGCGGTCTGTCGCACCTGGGCGACCCCTCGCGCATCCTTACCCGGAAGTGGCTCGAGTTCGGCTTGGGCGATCGTGGGCGCGGGATTTTGCTGATCCAGCGCCACGATGGTGCCCAGACTGCCCACCAGGATGCCGACTGCGGCGGCGAGCGCGAACCAACCCGCGCGCATGCGCTTGGTTGACGGGTGCTGCGAGAACACCACGCCATCGGACTCGATCTCGTCCGTGATCGCCTGCCACAGGGCGTCCGGAGGTGACATCGGGCGATCCTGATCGGTCACCAAACGCGCAGCTTCGACCACGGCCCGCAGCTGATCCACTTTCGCCTGGCAAGACGCACACGAGTGCAGGTGCTCGGCGTCCGATCCGGCGCTCGACTCCCCGAGGGCGAGTAGTGCGATCGTCTCTTCATCGACATGATCAATGCCTGACACCGTCCACCTCCAATCGGTCTCGTAGTCGTCCCAGCGAACGACGCACATGGCTCTTGACGGTTCCCAGCGGTAGATCCAGAAGGCTAGCCACCTGGGCGTGTGTCATGTCCTGGAAAAAGCACAGTTCGAGTATTCGTTTCTGAGGATCTCCCAGCCGGGAGATCTCATCGGCCAACAGGACTCGGTCGATGACCGTCTCCACCGCCGGATCGACAGCCGCCTGCTCGGGCGGATCGCCGTCGAGGTGGGGAAGCCGACCCCGAGCCCGGAAATGGTCGGCGATCTTGCGTCGGGTGATGCCCAACAGCCAACCGGGGAGGCTGCCTGCGTCGGGATCGAAACCTTGACGCCCCTGCCACGCAGCCACGAACACCGCCTGGGTTACGTCCGAAGCGTCGTGTCCGTCTCCCACGCTTCTGTGGGCAACCGTGTAGACGAGCGGTGACCAGCGGGTGTAGACGCCGTGCAGGGAGTCCTCGTCACCTCGGGCGAACGCAGCCTCGATCTCCGCGTCGGCTAGTGAACGCACGGACTTCTTCTCCCCGTTCGTCGATGAATGCCCGGCGAGGTCCACAGCCCCTGCACCGGCGGTCATCTCAGTGTCTCTCATGAGGTCACCTGTTGCGTAAGGGGGACGCCGCTAGAGGGGATCGCCGTTACGACCACGTTCTGCTGATAGCCGCCGTTGTCCCGATCGAAGTAGCCGATGCACGAGATCAACGTCAGCCGTTCAGGGCCCTCCTCGGAGAAGACATCGTCGGAAGGCAGCAGTTCCCTGTCGATCGCCTCGCGAGCAACCACTTCGTATTCGCGCGTGCTGCCATCGGCTAGTTCCAAGGCGATCACGTCACCTGGCTCGAGTGAGCTAATCGAGTAGAACGCTCCCGGGCCCTCGTCGAAACCATCGCGATGACCGACGATCACCGTCGAACCAGCACCTTCACCGGGACCGGAACCGAATCGGTACCAGCCCACGCGCTCGATGTCCTCGGGAATCTCCACCGAGCCGTCGTCGTACACGCCTACCTGATCGATCGGCGCTTGAACACCAAGTTTCGTTATCGAGATCGACGTCGGTGGAACGGTTCGGCGTGGCTCGGACAGCTCTACGGGCACACCGACACGTGGCACGTCCGATCCGGCAACCTGCGGTACCGATGGCCGGGCTTGCGCTTCTCCCGCTTGCGAAGCGTCCAAGACCGGGCGTTCACCTACCGCCTCGATCTGTTCGCCTGCAGCGGGCTGGGAAGCGACGAGCCCCGCCCACGCGAGTGGCGCCCCGATCAGCAGCACCAGGCTGCCGATCAGCACCATCACCGCGGGGCGGGGTCGTCGCATCGTGGAACTACCTGTTCGTCAGCCGTGCGTTACGCGCGGTTGCGGCCCAAGCGCGCCATGGCACCCGCAGCGCCCAGGGCGCCGAGGGCCATCAGGCCAGCGGTCCACACGGGCAATTGACCGGTGGCAGCCGTGGAGCCGCCGCCGGCAGCGACACCGGTCGGTGCGCCGTCCAGGCCGTCGATGACCTGCGTCGCCAGGGCGAGGTTGCCCGCTTCAGCGGATCCCCAGGCGTACACGATGGTGTTGGTGCCCTCGTCGAGGGTCAGGTCGGCCGGGCCGAGCGC
>CAZQRR010000035.1:0-13611 GCA_964595675.1 uncultured Rubrivirga sp.
GATTCCTGCTCGGCGCGCTTGGCGGGGTTCCCGCTGCGGCCCTTCTTGCCCTTGCGCGCGGCCTGCTTGGGCATCTTCCCCTTGCTCTTCTTGCCGCCACCGCCCGGCATGCCCGGCATGCCCGCCATACCCGGTAGCCCGGGCATCCCGCCGCCCTTGCCCATCTGCCGCATCATCTTCTGGGCTTCACCGAAGCGCTCGATGAGGCCGTTCACATCGCTCACCTGCGTTCCGGAGCCGCGGGCGATGCGCGCTCGACGCGAGCCATTCAAGATCTTCGGGTCCTGGCGTTCGGCCGGGGTCATCGACTGGATGATCGCGGCGACGCGATCCAATTCGCGATCATCGACCTGATCGAGTTGCGCCTTCATCTCCCCCATACCCGGGAGCATCCCCAGGATCTTGCCCAGTGATCCCATCTTCTTGATGGATTGCATCTGTTCGAGGAAGTCCTCGAGGGTGAAGTCCTCGCCGGTTTGGACCTTGCGGGCCATCTTCTCGGCCTGCTCGGCATCGAAGGCCCGTTCGGCTTGTTCGATCAAGGTCAGGACGTCGCCCATATCCAAGATGCGATTGGCCATGCGGTCGGGGTGGAATGCCTCGAACTCCGAGAGCTGCTCGCCCACCGAGGCGTACATGATCGGCTTGCCGGTCACGGTCACGATGGACAGCGCCGCACCACCTCGGGCATCGCCGTCGAGTTTGGTCAGCACGACCCCGTCGAACCCGACCTGCTCTCCGAATTGCTCCGCCGTTGCGACGGCATCCTGGCCGATCATCGCGTCGACGACTAGGAGCGTGTTCTCCGGTTGCACGGCCTCGCGCACCTGTCGGAGTTGATCCATCAACTCCGCATCTATCGCCAGCCGACCAGCCGTGTCGACGACCACCACATCGTGCATGGCCGTTTCCGCATGCTTCCTGGCATCGCGTGCAACGCGAACTGGATCACCGACGCCGTTGCCCGGCTCGGGCGCGAACACCGGTACGCCGGCCCGCTCCCCCATGACCTTCAGTTGATCGACCGCGTTCGGACGTTGCAGGTCCGCGGCCACGAGAAGCGGCGTGTGACCCTCGTTCTTCAGATGCGCAGCCAGCTTGCCGGCCAAGGTGGTCTTACCTGCGCCCTGCAACCCCGCGAGGAGGATGAAGGTGGGGCCGGTCTTGGCGAACTGCAACGACCGCGTCTGGCCACCGAGGATCTCGACGAGTTCCTCGTGGACGATCTTGACGACTTGTTGTCCCGGGTTGAGGGCTCCCGAGACTTCCTGCGAGAGTGCTCGCTCCTTGACCCGCGCGGTGAACGCTCGCACGACGGGAAGCGCGACGTCGGCCTCGAGCAGCGCGGTTCGGATCTCGCGAACGGTTGCATCGATGTCGGCCTCGGAGAGCCGGCCCTTGCCGCGTAAACCCTTGAAGGTCGCAGAAAGGCGATCGGACAAAGACCCGAACACTGCGGCTCCCTACGACGACGACGAACACACGAGAACGGCCAGACTAACGGGCCTCCAGCGAGGCCTGCACCGTGGCGCGCACGGCATCGGAATGCTCCTCGCCTAGCGGTGAGCCGTGGCGGTCGGTGATGAAGAAAGCGTCTACAACCTCCGAGCCGAGTGTGTCGATCTTGGCGCCGGTCACCACCGCGTCCGATGCGACAAGCGCCTGCGTGATGCGGTACAGCAATCCAGGTTCATCATGGGCGCGCACTTCCACGACGGTATGCGTGTGGGGCGTCCTATCCACCATCACCTTGGGCGCCACGGTCGCACCTGTCGGTGCCCGCTCCACGTCACGTCGAGCGATGCGCTCCCCAATGTCGAGATCGCCGGCGATGGCCGCGCGGATATCGGACGCAATGGCTTTCTCATCGGGAGGATCCCCGAACAGCGGGCGCACGAACCACTCCTGCGCTGCGCGCTGACCCTCGGTGCGGATGCGGGCGCCTCGAATATGCAAGCGATGCATAGACAAGACTCCTGTGACCACACTCAAGATCCCGAATCGCTCAGGGGTCGACACGACGATCGACGCACCGTCGTCGTTGCTTCGCAGCGCGACCGAGGTCGGACCCGTCTGCGCCAACGCGTCCTCAAGGGCCCCCCATTCCTCGACAGGGGGTAGGGACTCTCCTTGAAGGGCAGCCGCACATCGAGCGACCAACTGCGCGATGAGCCCTCTGCGCCAAGAACTGCGGACACTCGGGCCCGTCGCTTCGGCATCGGCCCAGGTCAAAGCGTGCAGCAATTCCAGTGTCCGAACGTCCGTGATGTGAGAGGTGACTGCCTCGATGGTCGCGGGATCGTCCAAGTCCCGCCTCGTCGCGGTGTCGGGTAGCAGCAGGTGATGAAGCACGAGTGTTTCGATGGTTGCCGCATCGGTCGCGTCGAAGCCCATGCGCATGGCAATGTCGTGCGCGATCGGGGCACCGATCTCACTGTGATCGCCAGAAAATCCCTTACCGATGTCGTGAAGGAGTGCAGCGACGAGCAACAGATCGGGGCGATCGACGTCTCGTGCCCGCGTTGTGGCGTGGACGGCCGTCATCAGCAGGTGCCGATCCACCGTGTACTCGTGAATCGGATTTCGCTGGGGCAGAGAACGAACGGCCGCCCATTCGGGAATCCATCGTTCGAACATTCCCGACTGGTCCAGTGCCTCGACCACCGTGACACTGGATTCACCTGCTCCGAGCAAGGACACGAAAGACTGTCGCATGTCCGAGGACCACGTGTCCGGTTCGAAAGGCCCGGCCGCCAGTCGATCGATGGTCGAAGGCGCGAGGATCATCGACGCTTGGGCGGCAGCGGCCGCGGCTCGAAGGGCCAATCCGGGATCGGTGTCCGGTGAGGCGCCTTTGGCGAGCAGTACCTCACCGTCACTGACCACCACACCTTCGGCCACCGGAGTTCGCTCGGGAGGGCCGGACGAGGATCTCCTACCCAGCCGGCGCAGTAATCGCGGAGCGACGCTCGTGGGTGGACGCATGGTTCGTAGTGCGCGGTACCACGCAACGTCGCTGGTGAAGGCGATTTCCCGACCGGCCAGATAGACCGCCTTGAGGAGAGAATCGGCATCCTCGACGCCGGGCATCGACGCCCGCAGATCGGCGGCGATTCCATCCTGCTCTTGCATGGTGAGCCGATCACGCATACCGCGATGGTGGAGGGCATCGCGAACGTCCAGAAGGAAACTGGTCGACGAGGGCCACGTGGTTCGCGGAACGTCCACCACCCAGGAGGCCTTCAATGCTCGCAATACGACACTGTCTCGTAGGCCGCCGTACGCCTCCTTGACCTCCGGCTCGAGTAGTTGGGCGAGATCGCCTACGCGCGCGCGTCGTTCCCTCACGGAGTCGTAGACCTCGGCTACCCGCGTCGATACACCAGCGCGCCAGTCGGCTAGAACACCCGAGCGCAGTGTTTCGGCCAGAGTCGAATTCCCCGCAAGTGGCCGCGCATCCATGAGTCCCAGCAGGACCTTGAAATCTTCCTGAGCGAGCTTGCGTGCGTGCGGCACGGTGCGCACCGCGTGGTCGAGGGCGATTCCGGAGTCCCAGATCGGATACCACAGCGCCGAGGAGACCTCTTCGACTCGGCGTGCGCCCGGATCGTGCAGCAGGACGACATCCACGTCGCTTCGCAGCGACATCTCCCCACGACCGTAGCCACCCACCGCCACGAGGCAAAAATGCATGGGATCGGCGCTGTGGCCTTCGACCGCTTCGACGAACAGGGCGTGTAGCCACTCGTCCGTGGCAGCGGTCAGCAGTGCGCGGCGCTCGGACCCCGAAAGGTCCGAGCGCCGCGCAATCTGCAGCCGTTCCTCCATACGGTTAGAGCGCCTCGGCTCCACGCTCGCCGGTACGGACCCGGACAACCGATTCGACCGGGACAGACCACACCTTGCCGTCGCCGATCTTGCCGGTCTGCGCCGCAGCCACGATGGCGTCGATCACGTCCCCGGCGCGATCGTCTTCGATCACGATCTCGATCCTCACCTTGGGCACGAGTTCCACCGTGTACTCGGCTCCGCGGTAGACCTCCGTGTGACCGCGCTGCCGACCGAAACCGGACGCCTCCGACACCGTCATGCCGTGCACATCAAGCGCTTCCACTGCGCTCTTGACGTCGTCCAGCTTGAAAGGCTTGATGATCGCCGTTATCAGTTTCATCACTACACCTCCCTCGTGCGGGCTGCGTGCCCGACGCCTGCCAATGCACCACCAGCACCGGAATCGCCCAACTCGTAGGCGGTCTCGGCGTGCTCGGCGAGGTCGATGCCGCTGACCTCGTCTTCCTCATCCAGGCGGATGCCGATGACCTTCTTCAGCACCAGGGCAATGATGCCGGCCAGGACGAAGGAGTATGCCAACACGGCCGCTGCGGCGATGATCTGTGCGATCAGCAGGTTGATGCTGCCGCCGTAGATCAGACCGTTTTGGCCGCCCTCGGCAGCGATATCCGACGCCAGGAAGCCGAGCAGCAAGGTGCCGATCACACCACCGACGAGGTGGATGCCCACGACGTCGAAGGAATCGTCGAAGCCGAACTTGTACTTGAGCGTGACCGCCCATGCGCAGACCGCACCGGCGATCAGTCCGATCACGATGGCACCAATCGGTGTCACGTTGGCGCAGGCCGGGGTGATTGCGACGAGGCCGGCGACGATGCCGGACGCTGCCCCGAGGGAAGTCGCCTTGCCGTCGCGGATCTTCTCCACGATGAGCCAGGCGATGCCTGCCGCGCACGTGGCCAGCAGGGTGTTGGTCGCCGCAATGGCTGCGGTGTTGTCAGCTGCATAGGCCGAACCAGCATTGAAGCCGAACCAACCGAACCACAGCAGACCTGCACCGAGCATGACCATCGTCAGGTTGTGCGGGCGCATAGGCTGCTTCGGCCAGCCGAGGCGTCGCCCGAGGACGATGCAGACTGCAAGGGCGGCAGCACCCGCATTGATGTGCACTGCGGTACCACCGGCGAAGTCGATGACGCTCGCCCCACCGATATCCATCATCTCGATCCAGCCATCGCCCCAGACCCAGTGTGCGACCGGGAAGTACACCAAGGACGCCCAGATCGCCGCGAAGATGATCCATGCCCCGAACTTGAGACGATCGGCGAGCGCACCGGCGATCAGGCCGACCGTCAAGCACGCGAACATCGCCTGGAAGACCACATCGGCCATCAATGGATACGAATCATCCGGGCCGGGGGGCGCGAGGGCCGCCTCGAGACCGAAGTAGTCGGTGAAACTGCCGACAAATCCGCCATTACTGGCTCCGTACGCCATCGAGTATCCGTAAATCGCCCACAAAATGCCGACGATGAACAAGGCACCGATGACCATCATCAGCATGTTCAGCACGGACTTCGATCTGTTCATTCCTCCGTAGAAGAACGCCAGACCGGGAATCATCAAGAAAACTAAGGCGGTTGCCGTTAGCAACCACGCGGTAACGCCCGAATCCATGTATGCACCTCCTGTTGTGTGGCCTGCGCCGCGCCAAGAGTGGAGGTCGTGGGTTTCGCGGGGCGACGCGCAAAGTTTCGCGTCGGTGACGAAATCGGACTCTGTGTTTCAGACGAGTTACGAATGTCCCCGGGAGAACCCCTCAGGAGAGCAGAGCGTCGACGAACTCCGCCGGTTCGAAGGGCGCGAGGTCGTCTGGACCCTCCCCCAGGCCTACCAGCTTGACCGGGACGCCGAGTTCACGTTGAACCGAAACCACGATGCCGCCCTTGGCGGTGCCGTCGAGTTTGGTGAGGACGATGCCCGTGACGTCCACGACCTCGGCGAAGACGCGTGCCTGCACGAGGCCGTTCTGCCCGGTGGTGGCGTCCAGGACGAGCAGTACTTCATCGACCTGGCTGTTCTTCTCGACCACCCGCTTGACCTTGCCGAGTTCGTCCATCAGGCCCGTCTTGGTGTGCAAGCGACCCGCGGTGTCGATCACGACGGCATCGACACCTGCCTTGGCGGCCACATCAACCGACTCGAAGGCCACCGACGCAGGATCCCCACCTTCGGGTCCGCGAACCACCACCGCACCTACGCGGTCGCCCCAGGTCTGCAGTTGGTCGGCGGCTGCGGCACGGAAGGTGTCGGCCGCACCCAAAAGGACCGTTCGCCCGTCGGCGACCATCACGCGTGCCAACTTGCCCGTGGTGGTGGTCTTCCCGGTGCCATTGACGCCCACGACCAAGATCACTGCCGGGCGACCAGCGGCCTTGGTGGTGACCGCGCGATCCATGTTCGGATCGACCAAGGCCAGCAGTTCCTCACGCAGAAGTGTGTGCACGGCATCGGCGCCGGAGGCCCCCTCGACCTGGATACGAGTACGCAGCCTTTCCATCAGTTCCATGGTGGCGGCAACGCCCAGGTCCGCAGTGAGCAGCACCTCCTCGACTTCGTCCCAGGTTGCTTCGTCGATGCTGTCCTGGGACAGCAATGCGAGTAGTCCCTTGCCCAGGGCGTTATTGGATCGGGCCAGTCGCGCGCGTAGACGATGCAGGCGTCCCTTGGTCGGTTCGGGGATCTCGACTTCCCAGATACCGGGCTCTTCCAGCAACTGCGGCTCGGGGAGAACCTCCGCTACTGGTGGTTCATCCAGCAGGGTCGAGCCCACCTGCTCGACGTTCCGACGCTCGGTGTCGCGGGGAATCGAATCGTCGTCGCCCACTCCGGGCGCGTAGTCGATTCCCGGCCGGGGCTTGGTGGGTGCCTTGCGCCGGCCGCGGTTCAAGGCGACGCCGGCTCCGATCACGAAGCCGAGGAGGACTACTGCGAGGACCAGGTACCAGTTAAGGGACTCCATGGTGAGCCATCCTCTCAGGCGCTGACGCTCTCCCGGATTCGCTGGCCGATCACCTGGGTCACGCCATCCCCGCGCATGGACACGCCGTAGAGAGCATCCGCGATCTCCATCGTGCGCTTTTGGTGCGTGATGACGATGAGCTGGGAGGAGTCCCGCAGTTCCTCGATCATGTCGATCAAGCGCCCGAGGTTGACATCGTCGAGTGCGGCCTCGACTTCGTCCAGGACGTAGAACGGGCTCGGACGCGCCTTGAACAAGGCAACGAGGAACGCCACCGCGGTGAGGCTGCGTTCGCCACCGGACAGCAACGACAACCGCTTGACGCGCTTGCCGGGTGGCCGGGCTTCGACATCGATGCCGGTGTTCAACATGTCGGATGGGTCGGTGAGGATCAACCGCCCTTCGCCACCCGGGAACAAGCGACCGAAAACCTGTTCGAATTCGCGTTCCACATCGCGATAGGCCTCGGTGAAGACCTGCTCCACCCGCTCATCGACCTCCTTGACGATGTCCAGCAGGTCATCACGCGTGCGCTTGAGGTCGTCGAGTTGTTCGGTGAGGAAGCGGTGACGTTCCTCCATCGCGGAGAACTCCTCGAGGGCGAGCGGGTTCACCTTCCCCAGGACGGCCAGTCCGCGTTCGGCCTCCTTCAAGCGCTTCTCTTGCTCGCTTCGCACGTACGGATACGGCTCCGGATCAGGCTCACCTTCGGGAATCTCATCCCCCGGGGCGCGCGGTGACGGCGGTACCAACTGATCGGGGCCGTACTCGTCGATCAATACGTCGGCTTCAATGCCGAAGTCCTCGAGTGCCTTCGCTTCGATCTGTTCGATACGCATGCGCTGCTCGGCCCGGGCGAGTTCATCGCGGTGCACGCTGTCGCGCAGGCTCTCCAACTCGGTGGCCAACGTGCGCAGTTGTTCGCGGACCACCACGAGTTCCTCGGCACGTTCGCGTGCAGCACGTTGGAGGTCACCCCGTACGCGCTGGGCGCGGCTGACCGAGACTTCCACGTGTGAGCGCACTATCCCCACGGCCTGCACGATGGCCTGCGCCACCACTAGATCGCGGGCTCGCCGCTCGCGCCGTTCTCGAGCCGCCTGACGCGCTCGGCGCTCCAACTGCGCATCGTTCTCCAGTGCCACCGCCCGAGCCGTCACGGCACTGACTCGCTCCTCGGCCGTACGCATCGCGAGCCGCGAATCGACTTCCCGAGCGCGTGCAGCCTGGGCCGACTGCTCGAGTTCGGGGCGTCGATCGGGGCCCGGATCGGCGATCGGCTCGCTTTGCATGGCTTCCAAGCGCGCACGCAACGAGGAAAGATCGGCTTCATCCGATTGCAGGGCCGTCGCCGCGGCGACCAGTGCCTGATCGAGACGATCGGCCTCGGCAGCAGCGGCGCGAGCCGATTGACCAAGGTTGCCGAGTTGTTCGGCGACCGCGGCCATCTGCGCGTCGGATTCATGGAGCCGCGCAAGGGCGCGCTCGACCGAGGATGCCGCCTCGGCCTGCTTGTCGCGCGCAGCAGCAAGGTCGAAACGAAGCCGTTCGCTGCGCTGAACGAGGTCATCGAGCTCGGTGCGCGCTTGTTCGTAGGCCGCCTGGACCTCCACCAACGAATCACTCATGTGGGAACCACCGCGCACCACTCCGCGCGCCACCACATCACCTGAAGCGCTCACCCACACGAGGTGATCAGCCATTCGATGCCCGGCCATGGCAGCAGGAAGGTCGTCAACCAAGACGGCATCCTTCAGCAGGGAATCCACTACCGGACGTACCAATTCATCGCAACGAACCAGGTCGCGCAACCAACGCCCATTCGGCGGTGCACCTGCGGATGTGGCTACCGACTGCGAATCGTCCACCACGACCAGCGCCGCGCGACCGGCATCGGTTTCCTTCAGTAGCGCGATGGCATCTACGGCCGCCGACTGACCACGGACCACGATCGCGTTGGCCAAATCCCCGAGCACTGCGGCCACCGCATGCTCCGCACCACCGGCGATGTGCAGGTGCTCGGCGAGCGCGCCGATCACACCGGGCAAGTGCGCATCCATCACTGCACTACCGGCGTCACCACGCTTCATGCTCAGTTCCAGGGCCTGGCAGGTCGCTTCGGCGGCAGCACGCGCGCGTTCGATGCGTGCCTCCTCCTGGCGTAGCTCCTCGACCGCGGCATCGGCCGCGATCAACGCGCCCTGCGCCTGTTCATGAGCTTCGTCGAGGCTCACTTCCCCTTCATCGAGGCCGACGATGTCCACTTCCACCCGAGCGAACTGCGCCTGAGCGGCATCGGCCCGCTGCCGAGCCTCGGCGATTTGACCTTCGAGCCGTGAGATCTCCGCCGCGCGAGCATCCCGGCGGGAGGTTGCTGCGTTGACCTTCCCCTCGATCGTGGCGAGCCCCTCGCGCCGATCGGCGGCATCGGCCTCGATGCCTCGAATGCGTCGCTGTTCTGCAGCGAACTCCTCTTCGGCCCGGGCTCGCGCCGACTCTGCGGAGGCAAGAGCGTCACGCAGTGACTCGACCTCACGGCCCAACTCGAACTCCTGGGCGCGCAGCGAACGCGCCTCGGCTTCGAGCTGCTCCGGATCACGACCGGATACGTGCTCGTCCTCTTCTTCCGGCTGCAAATGGCGAACCGTGGCTCGGGCGAGTTGCTCGAGACCATGGAAACGCTCACTCGCGGCCGAGAGCGCGAACCAGGTGTCCTGCGCGGCAGTCAGCTCCGGCGCTTGCGTGCGCTCGGTCTCCTCAGCCTGGGCCTCCTTCGACTGGAGTGCGCTGATCGAGGACTCGACGTGCGCCTGACGTTCACGAAGCGAAGTCTCATCGGCCACTTCGGCCTCGAGGGTCAGCCGGAACTGCACCAGGTCATCGGCCAGCAGACGCAACCGGGCGTCGCGGACGTCGGTTTGGATCACCACGGCTCGACGTGCCACCTCAGCTTGCCTGCCCAGCGGCTTCAACTGCCGACGCAATTCGGCCGTGAGGTCCTGCAGACGCGTGAGGTTGCCCGCCATCGAGTCGAGTTTGCGCAGCGCCTTCTCCTTGCGCTTGCGGTGCTTCAAGACGCCTGCTGCCTCTTCGATGAATCCGCGGCGATCCTCGGGAGTCGCGTGCAGGATCGAATCGAGCTGCCCCTGTCCCACGATGACGTGCATTTCACGGCCGATACCTGAGTCCGAGAGCAACTCCTGGATATCCAGCAGGCGGCACTGTTCTCCGTTGATCGCGTATTCCGAGCCGCCGTTGCGGAACAGGGTGCGCGAGATCGTCACCTCGGAGTACTCGATCGGCAACGCGCCGTCGGTGTTGTCGATCGTCAGCGCCACTTCCGCGCGGCCCAAAGGCGCGCGACCGGACGTGCCGGAGAAGATGACGTCCTCCATCTTCCCGCCGCGCAGGCTCTTGGCCCCCTGCTCACCCATCACCCAGGCGAGCGCATCGACCACGTTGGACTTGCCCGAGCCGTTGGGTCCGACCACGCAGGTGACCCCGGGTTCGAACTCCAGTGAGGTTGCCGAAGCAAAGGACTTGAAGCCCTTGAGGGTCAGCGTCTTCAGGTGCACGGGGCGACGATCTCCATTCGTGTCGGCCACCCGTCTGATGGCGAGCGGGCCTGGTGCGGGGAAGGCGCTCTCGGACTCTACCTACCTGCTCCACTACTGGTGCGCAGCACGCGCGGTGCCTTCCCTAGGCGTGGGGAGCGCTGGCAGCGTGGGCAGCGGTAGCTCGACCGGTTCATGAAGGCCTCGCGCCGGATGAGTACTCCGCAGCGTCGACAGGGCTCGCCTTCTCGCCCATAGGCATCCAAGGATCGCTCGAAATAGCCGGACTCCCCGTTGACGTTCACGTAGAGGGAATCGAAACTCGTTCCGCCCTGGGCGAGGGCCTCGGTCATCACCTCTCGAGCCTGCTGGATCAACGTCATGACTTGTCCAGATGCCAAGGTCCCGGTGGACCGCCGTCCGTTGACCTTCGCCCGCCACAAAGCTTCGTCCGCGTAGATATTGCCTATCCCCGAAACGACAGATTGATCGAGGAGGGCTCGCTTGATCTCGGTGTCCTTGGAGCGAATGCGACGTGCAGTGGCATGGTCATCGAACTCCGGGTCGAGTGGATCGCGCGCGATGTGGGCGATCGTGATCGGCACTCCATCCCGGAGTGCATCCAGATAGACACCGCCGAAGGTGCGTTGATCCACGAACCGCATCTGCCGTTTGCCGTCGTGGTAGGCGATGCGCACCCGCAAGTGCTTCTCGTCGATTGCCTTCGCAGGCTGCATCAGTACCTGCCCGCTCATGCCGAGGTGGATGACCAATGCCAGGTCCGCGGACTGCTGAAGCGGCAGCCACAGGTACTTCCCGCGCCGGCTAGCGCAGCGGAAAGCATCACCTTGGAGCGCATCGGTGAGCGCATTCGCTCCTCCGGCACTACGACGAATGGAACGCGGATAGAGAACTTCCACGGACTCGATGGTGCGACCCGTGGCCCAACGATCAATGCCGCGCCGGACTACCTCGACTTCGGGTAGTTCAGGCATCGATCGATGATGCGTTACTCAACGCCTCGTACGCCTCGGCGGCAGCCTCCTGCTCGGCGACCTTCTTGCTGCGTCCATGGCCGGTTCCGAGCACCTGTCCACCGATCACTGCTTCGGCGGTGAATTCCTTGGCGTGATCGGGTCCGGAGTCGGTGACGCGATATTCGGGAACACCCTTATCGAGTTCAGCGGAGCGCTCTTGTAGGGATGTCTTCCAGTCCAAACCCGCACCCAATTGCGCGGATGAGGTGATGAGTGGACCGAAGATGCGTTCGATGAAGGAGCGCGTGGTCTCCAGATCGGTGGACATGTACATCGCACCGATCACGGCCTCCATTGCGTCGGCCAGGATCGAGGACTTGTCGTGCCCGCCGGTGCTCTCCTCCCCCTTACCCAGGCGCAAGTAGTCCCCCAGTCCCAGCGCGCGTGCGACGTCGGCCAGTGCCTGGGCGTTCACCACGGCGGCCCGAAGTTTCGCCAGTTGGCCTTCGGGTTCATCGGGGAAGTCTCGATACAGCCGCTCGGTCACCACCAAACCGAGAACGGAATCACCGAGGAACTCCAGACGCTCGTTGGTGGGAAGGCCGCCGTTCTCGTAGGCATACGAGCGGTGGGTGAGCGACTGCAGCAGGAGTTCGGGATCGAGGCGTTGACCCAGGCCTTCCATCAATGACTCCAACGCGGAATCGTCGACCCCGGTCACGTTGCCACTCCCCTTCCTCGCCCGCTCACGCGTACTCACTGGTCACGTTCTCACTGGTCACGTTCTCACTGGTCGCGTTCTCACTAGTCGCGATCTCACTGGTCGGGTTGACCTGCGGTCAAGACCCTAGCCACAAGATCGGCGATAGTGGCCGCTTGCGCAAGTTCGGGGGGATCGGTTGCGAGCGATACTCCGAGGTGATCGGCTGCCAGGAGCCACTCCGTGGCGGAACCCGTCCAACCGATGGCACTCAGCGGGGTATCGGCACGCACATCACGTGGATCGATATCGAAGGCTCGGGCGATGGCGGCCACGTTCTGTTCGCAGATGCGCTGGGCAGAGGTGCTCACTGCGGCTCACCTCGCGAATCGAGCGGTCCGAAAGCAGCCAACGCATCACGAACTCGGTCTACGACGCGTCCGGAGTGCATCGCGGCGGCGCGCTGAATGCAGGCGAGCACTTCAGTGGCCGACGAGGCGCCATGACCTACCACGACGTTGCCCGACAAACCCAGGAGTGCTCCGCCGGATAGGAAATGTGAGGTCCGTAACACTTCGAGTGCCGGCTCAACCGCGCCATATGCCCGGGCCATGGCGGCGACCGACCACCGCAGCGCGCCTTCCATCGACTTCAACGCGACGTTTCCGGTGAAGCCATCCACCACCACGACGTTTGCATGTTCGATATCGGCCTGCGGTTCGCCCACAAGATCATGGCCCTCGACCAGACCCACGTAGCCACGCGGGAAGTGCTCGTCCAACAGCGCATCGGTCTGTTTGCGCAGGTGATCGCCCTTGCCGCGCTCACCGCCGATGCTCAGCAACCCGATACGCGGTCTATCTATTCCGAGTGACTGCGCGTAAGCGGAACCGGCGGCGGCGAATCGCAGGAGGTCATGCGATGTCGCGTGCGGAGCCGCACCTGAATCCAGCAAGATCACCGGCCCGCGAAGACTCGGCAGTTCCACCGCCAGACCCAGACGACCCATACCGGGCAACCGGCCAAGACCGTAGGCACTCGCGGCGACGGTTGCGCCGGTGTGACCGATGGACACGAAGGCGTCTGCGCGACGGGCGCGCACAGCATCGACACCGACGACGCTGGTCAGCGTCGGATCCTCGCGAACCAAGTGGAGGGTTTCGTGGCTCGACGCCGACATCGGCACACAGCCGCTGGCGTCCAGCACATTGACGTTCTCCCGGGCGTCGACGTCGACGCCGCGTTCGCTGAGAAGGTCCCTGGCTAGGTCGAGGGGCCCGACGATGCACAGCGAGATGGAGTCCGAATCCGGCGAGGCGAACAGGTGGGCGAGGGCATCGGCAACGACACCGGGTCCCGCATCGCCCCCGAGGAGGTCGATGGCAATGCGGGGCATGTTCCTAGACGTCGAGGACGCGCCGCTTGGCGTAGGTACCGCACGTGGGGCAGGCGGTGTGGGCGAGGCGCTTCTCCTTGCACCGTGCACAGGTGACCAGGGCGGGTGCGCTGGTTTTCCACTGCGAGCGACGGCTACGCGTGTTGGAGCGGGACATCTTGCGCTTGGGG
>CAZQRR010000036.1:0-7689 GCA_964595675.1 uncultured Rubrivirga sp.
CGGTGGGGTCGAGTCGAACGTGAAGCCGATGTCTCGCTCGATGGTCGCGTCCGGAGCTGCGGATAGGCCCTCCGTGCCATCGAGAAAGTAGTTGTAAGGCGCCCGTCTGTTGGAATCTCGTTGGTAGGCGAAAGCCGCTTTGTTGGGTGAGATGTCGATCAGGGGCGAATCCGCGATCAATGGCCACATCTTGCTTTGCACACCGGAGAAGCTGAAAGCAGGGGATCCGTACTGCTCGAGGAGATCCAAATCGGTGATGCGAGCAGACCGCACCGGTCCGATCCTCTCCGGCACCCTGGAAGCGAAGACCGCCGCCAGTCGGGTTATTCCGTATTCGACTTCTTCGATGTAAACGACGTCGGCCTCGTGCAGGCCAGCGTGTGGCTGGGCGTTGCGGGTGTTGTCGAGCTTCACGACCAGGACCGGTCCTGCTGTGGGCTCGGGTAAGCCATTGAGCGGCGATGTGGGAGTCGGGCTCGGCGTCGGGGTGGGCGTGGGGCTGGGTGCGGGTGTGGGTGTCGTTTGAGGGGTGGCCTCGGGGCTGGCCGGTGAACTCGCTCCTGCGCTGACGTCCGAACCGGATTCAGGGGAGCTCTGCTGCTGGCCTGGGGCGCACCCGACAGCCAGGACGAGTGCCAACCCAAGGGACCACCTTCGGATATCCACAAGCGCACTGTAGGCACGGTCACCGCCATTTCGGTCGAGCGCCCGGCCGTGGCTCTGAAGTGGCTGCCCCGTGGATGGAAGTGGGGGACGTCAGGGGTGAGTAGTGGCAAAAGGGGGTTGACAGTGGAGGAAAGTGGAGTATGGTGGCGCCACTTGGGGTTACCTCTGAGGCATAAGTGGCTAAAGGGGCAGAAGAGGGGAAGGAGCGGCCATGTTTCTGGGCACGCACGCCCCTCGCCTGGATGAGAAGGGCCGCCTGGTGCTCCCTGCGAAGTTCCGGGAGCAGCTGGCGGCCGGTCTGGTCCTGACCAAAGGTCAGGACCGCTCGATCGTGGTCTGGCCGGCGGCGGAGTTCGCGGCCTACGCGGAGCGTTTGAACGAAGCCTCCCGTTCGGATGCTCGAGTGCGGGCCTACCTGCGCGTGCTGTTCTCCGGAGCCTCCGATGAGATCCCTGATCGCCAGGGCCGCATCACCGTTCCGTCAGCCCTTCGCGAGTACGCCGGCCTCGACCGCGACGTGATCTTCGTCGGTAACGGAAGCACCGCGGAGATCTGGGACGAACAGACCTGGCAGTCCTACCTAGGCGATCAGGAGCAGGACTTCTCGGAGATCAACGAGGAGGTCATACCTGGCGTGATGTGACGCGCGCGGTGAGGCCTCCTCCCGCTCGGCGCACCCTGGCACCCCTTCCCCGGTACCAGGACGCGCACAGCGGGCGGGGACCTGACCGAGGCGCAGTCCAAGCAAGGAAAGACGAAAACAGAAGTTCATCTCGACCGCGAACAAGGAGAAGGACATGGCAGTCATCCAAGAGTCAGCCGAAGTCACGGCTGAATTTCGTCCCGTGCGCACCGGTGTAGCCGTGATGGTGGCCGGCGTAGCGACAGGGACCGTGCTCTACGCGCTCTCCGTTGTCGTGGCTGGCTGGATGTAGATCCTCGCTCGGGACCTGATTCGTCCCGGTCGATGGGGAAGTCGACACGTGACACCACCATTTGCTCACCACATTCCGGTCCTCCGCGACCGGGTCTTCGCCCTTCTCGCTCCCGCGCTGACCGCTCCGGGGTCGGTGCTCGTCGATGCGACGTTGGGCTTGGGTGGGCATGCCGATTACGCGTTAAGGACCTTTCCCCTCATGCGACTAGTCGGGATCGATCGTGATCGGGCGGCCATCGAGGTAGCCCAGGACAGGCTCGAGCAATGGTCGGGGCGCTTCCACCTCGTCCACGCGGTTTACGACGAAATCCCCGAGGTGCTTGCGAGCCTGGGAATTCCCCGCGCGGACGGTGTCCTGTTCGACCTCGGTGTGTCTTCTATGCAACTCGATGATCCAGCGCGCGGTTTCGCCTATTCGGTCGATACGCCGCTCGACATGCGCATGGACCAATCGGACGTGATGACCGCGGCAACGGTCCTCAACGAGTACTCCGAGAAGGAACTCATTCGCGTGCTTCGTGAGTTTGGTGAAGAGCGCTTCGCACCTCGCATAGCCCGCGGAATCATCAGAGCTCGCGAGGTTTCGCCCCTCACGGATTCCGCGGAGCTCGTGAACATCATTCGTGAAGCGATACCGGCCCCGGCGCGCCGCACGGGCGGCAACCCTGCCAAGCGCACGTTCCAGGCTTTGCGCATCGAAGTGAATGGCGAATTGACGATCCTGCGGCGGGCCATACCGGCCGCTTTGGGGGTTCTGGGTGTCGGCGGACGAATGGTCGTCTTGTCCTACCAGTCCCTCGAAGATCGGATCGTCAAGACAGAGTTCGCAGCAGTCAGTTCCGCGCACGTGCCCGATGACCTTCCTGTCGTCCCAACTGGCTCCGAGCCCTCCTACCGGCTTGTGGTGCGCGGCTCGCAGAAGGCTTCAGCCGAGGAGATCGACGCGAATCCGCGCGCGGCTTCGGTTCGGCTCAGGGCCATCGAGCGGGTGGCGGCATGAGTCCGGTAACTCCCGTCCCCGTCGAACTGCCAGCTGCTTCGACTGAGTACGCAACGCATGGCGCGGGTCGCAAGCACCGCATGTCGCTGCCGCACCTGCAACTGGTCGCGCCCCTTCGCCCGGAGAGAGCCAGTCGTGGCGTCTTCGCCGTAGTCATCACCTCGATGCTGGCGCTGGGATTGATAGTTATGTTGCTCGTCAATACCTCAGTCGGACAAACGGCCTTCACCGTCACCGAACTCAAGGCGCAACAGCGGGATCTCTCTCGTACAGAGGCTGCCTTGACCAAAGCCCTCGCCGAGGCGGCATCCCCACCTGTCCTGGAGGCGAAGGCACGCTCCCTGGGAATGATGCCTAGCGATCGTGCAGTCTTCCTCACCGTGCCGGGAGGCAAGGTTCGCGGCAAGGCGAAGCCGGCCCCTGGCAACCAGGCGAGGACCGCGAACGTCGCTAGCTCATTGACGGCCACGCTCATCGACCCGTTGCCTACATCAGATATTCCGATCGCGGAGGCCGGTGCGCAGTCAAGCGAGCGGCGTCAGGTCGGGGATGGTGCTGTTCTCCTCGAACCAGGTTCGTCCGCAGAGACGAATGAAGCCACCGAACAAGCTCAGCGCAACGAGCAGCGCCAGCAGCAGCGACTCGCTGAATCCGGGGATGGTGCGCAGTTAGTCGATCCGGAGGTAGTGGGCGAATGAGCACTCGCTATCCGGCTCCGCCCCGTTCCCGCATCCGCAGGGATGAGAGCCGCGTCGAAGCTGCGAATTCAGGTCGTGGATCGGCTGACCACCACGATGCTGATTTTCGTCCTGGGGATTTCCGCAGGCGTGGCACTGTGCTCTTGATCGCTACCGCGATCATCGCGTCGATCTTCGCTACACGTCTTGTCGACCTCCAAGCCGTGCGCGGCGAAGCGCTTGCCGATGCGGCCTTGAGTCAGCGCCTTCGAACATTGGAGGTTCCGGCGTACCGCGGCAGCATTCTGGATCGAAGCGGGCAGCCTCTTGCGGTAACCGTTGAGGCACGCAACATCACAGCGGATCAGACCCTCATCGAGGATCCGGCTGCCGTGGCAGTGGAGTTGGCGCCGATTCTGGAGGTGCCGCAGGACGTTCTCGCCGATCGGCTGGCTGGGGATAAGCGCTTCATGTACATCGCCAAGGGGGTCTCACCTCAGACGTGGGATCAGATCGCTGCCCTGCGGCTGCCGGGAATCTTCAGCGAGGAGACGTCGCAACGCATCTACCCGGCGGACAATCTCGCATCACACATCGTCGGCTTCGTTCAGGCTGATGGTTCCGGTGGCGGGGGCATCGAGTCGGCATTCGACGACCTGCTGACAGGGACTCCCGGTGAGCAGACATACGAGCGCGGTCCCGGGGGTCGGGTCATTCCAACCCCGAATCAGTCATCGATCGACGCCATTCCCGGCGGCGACGTGCAACTGACCATCGATCGAGACATCCAATTCGTGGCGCAGGAGGCGATTCAGTCCGTTGTTCAACGCTCGGGCGCATCGAGTGCCACGGCAGTCGTCATGGATGTGCAAACGGGGGAGATCCTCGCTTTGGCAACCGCCCCCGATTTCGATCCGAATGCTGTCACCCAATCGCTGCCCGAAGAGCGCCGCAATCGCGCCGTCACCGACATCTTCGAACCTGGATCTACCGGGAAGGTGATCACCGCGGCTGCGGCGATCAACGAAGGTGCAGTCACCCCCTTGACACCGATAAAGGTCCCCGGTCAATTGAAGCGCGCAGGTAAGGCATTCAACGACTACTGGAAGCACGGAACTTTGCGCCTCACGATGACGGGTGTCTTCGCCCGGTCGAGCAACATCGGCACGATCCTGGCAGCCGAGAAGATGCCCAAGTCGCAGTTGGCTCACTACATGGACAGATTCGGCATCGGCGAGAAGACGAACCTCGGACTGCCTGGAGAGTCGGCAGGTCTGATCTTGGACCAGGACAACTGGTCGGGAACGACTTTCCCGACCATGGCGTTCGGCCAGGGCTACTCGGTGAACACGGTCCAGATGACGAACGTATTCGCCACTATCGCCAACGGTGGAGTGAAGTTGCAACCGACCATCATCGAATCCATCACCGAGCCGGACGGCACGGTTGTGCCAACCCCCGACTCCGAGCGGGATCGGGTGGTCAGCGAAGACACGGCCAGGCAGGTCATGGCGATGATGGAAGCGGTGGTGGGTGAGGGCGGTACCGCTCCACAGGCGCGCATTCCGGGATACCGCGTTGCGGGTAAGACTGGAACGGCTCAGTTCGTTGACCCTGAATGCCGCTGTTACGCAGGAGACGTCACTGCATCCTTCGTCGGTGTTGCGCCCGCAGATGCTCCCAGGCTCGCCGTAGGCGTGTTCGTCCACCAACCCAAACGCGGCCGGGGCGGTGGCGAACTAGGTGGACCGGTGTTCAAGGAGATCACCACGTACGCTTTGCAGGCAATGCAGATTCCTCCATCGGGTAAGAGGGCTCCCCGCCTCACGTTTACCACCGGCTAGGCCGTGCGGCTCGCGGACCTGTTGCGTGGCGCCGGCTTGGATGTCCAGGTTTCGGACTCCGACGCAGCACTGGACATCTTCGGCCTGACCGTCGATTCGAGTGAAGTTCAACCCGGCGATCTCTTCGCCGCCCTTCCCGGTCGCCATAGTCACGGAGCTCACTTCGCAGCGGCAGCGATCAGTTCCGGTGCGATGGCAGTACTCACAGATGCTGAAGGTGCACAGTTGCTCGGCGACACGTCGGTCGGGTTGGTTGTTGTCGAGAATCCGCGTAGGTGGGTAGCGCAGTTGGCGTCGACGCTGTGGGAAGCCCCGTCGACGAGCATGACGATGATCGGGGTGACGGGCACGAACGGCAAGACCACCGTGACGCACCTCGTTCAAGGTGTGTTGAATCGCACCGGGCGGCGATGCGGTGTCATCGGCACACTCGGTGCTTCGCTGCCGGGTCTCGGTGCCGTGCCCCTCGCGCGAACCACTCCCGAGGCCCCGGCGCTGCAATCGATCCTGGCGAACTGGCGCGACGCTGGAGCATCGGCTGTGGCGATGGAAGTTTCGAGTATCGCTTTGCGTGAACACCGAGTCGATGGCATCGACTTCGACTTATCGGCCTTCACGGGGCTGAGTCAAGACCACCTCGACTACCACGGCACGATGCAGTCCTACTTCGAAGCCAAGGCCGATCTCTTCTCTCCTTCCCGATCCCGTCGAGGCGTTGCGGTGATCGATGACTCGTGGGGGCGGCTGCTGATATCTCAAGCCTCGATTCCCATGGTGAGTGTCAGCACCACGGGAATATCCGCTGATTGGGTGGCTTCCCGAGACGGTGATCGTGTCACCATCGAAGGGCCCGTCCGTGCTCACCTGCGCTTACCGGTGCCAACCGACTTCGCGGTCGCGAACCTCGTGACTGCTGTTGCGATCTGTCATGAGTTGGGTGTGGACGCACAAGTCGCAGCCGATGCGGCAGTAAACGTTCGGGTACCCGGCCGGATGGAAGTGGTGGCCATCGGTGAGGGAATCGAATTCATCGTCGACTACGCCCACACACCGGACGCCATCCAGCAGGTTGTGTCCAGTGCTGCATCAATGAGCCGGATACGTAATGGTCGGGTGATCGTGGTGGTGGGTGCGGGCGGCGACCGTGACCCGAGCAAGAGAACGGCTATGGGTAGGGCTGCAACATCACCGGGCGGCCTCGTGGTCGTCACGGACGACAATCCGCGATCCGAAGATCCTGCTGATATTCGTGCAGCCGTTCTCGAAGGTGTCGTGCGGGCTGAATGCCAGTCATGCGAAGTGGCCGACAGAAGTCAAGCGATCAAGACCGCCGTTGAGTTCGCTCGACCAGGCGACATCGTCCTGATTCTCGGCAAGGGGCACGAGACCACGCAGGAGTTCGCCGACCATGTCCTTGCCCTCGATGATCGCCAACTACTGGCATCCTTCGTCAGGGATCGATTCGGCGTAGGCGAGGAGGGCGAGCGAACGTGAAGCCGATGTCGCTTTCCCGGATCGCCGAGGTCGTCGGCGGCGAATTGAACACCGAAGCCCAGGGAATCGCGGAATCACTCGCTGGTGGCTGGAGCGTCGACTCGCGAGCCGTGTCGACTGGCGACGTCTTCGTGGCTATTGAGGGCGAGCGGGTGGACGGTCACACCTTCGTGCCCGGGGCGATCGCGGCGGGAGCGAGCGCAGCGCTGGTGACTCGTGAGGTGGAGGGTTATCCCTGCATCGTGGTGAGGGATCCGGTTCGCGCGTTGGGCGAGATGGCTGCCTGGTACCGACGAGAGGTCTTGACAGCGACGGTGATCGGCGTGACGGGTTCCTCCGGAAAGACGACCACGAAAGATCTGATCTCAGACGTGCTCGAGGGGAACGTGGTAGCAGCCGCGGGCTCCTTCAACACCGAGGTGGGGGTACCCCTCACGATCCTCAGTGCCGATGAATCCACTCGATTCCTCGTCCTGGAGATGGGGATGCGGGGGTTGGGGCACATTCGCTACTTGGTCGAGATGGCTCAGCCGGACATCGGTGTCGTCTTGAACGTCGGTACCGCGCACGTCGGTGTCATGGCGAATCCGGGTGAGATAGCTATGGCGAAGGGTGAGCTCGCCGAGGGCCTCCCTGCTCACGGGTTCGCGGTCCTGAATGCCGATGATCCCCAGGTTGCCTCCATGGCGGCGCGCACGTCGGCGTCGGTGGTCTGGTTCGGAACCGGGGCCGACGTGGATGTCGCTGCAGAGGACGTGAGTATCGATGAAGCGGGACACCCCGTCTTCAATCTGCGCGTCAAGGACCAACCCCCTGTTCAAGTTTCCATGAAGTTGTATGGCGAGCACTTCGTGGAGTCGGCACTGGCAAGTGCTGCTGTCGGAAACATTTGCGGTATGTCTGCACCGCGCATCGCTGAGCATCTATCCAGGGCGCGAGCTAAGAGTCCCTGGCGGATGGAGGTGCACACGACCACGCGTGGTGTCACGGTCATCAGTGACGTTTACAACGCGAATCCGGAATCGATGCGCGCTGCTTTGAAAGCGTTACGTTCCATGGGCGCGCGTTCCA
>CAZQRR010000036.1:7789-13575 GCA_964595675.1 uncultured Rubrivirga sp.
GGGCGCGCGTTCCACGGGCGCGCGTTCTATAGGCAACGCAGGCAGGACGTGGGCAGTGCTGGGGGAGATGCGCGAGTTGGGGGATCTCTCAGTCGCCGAGCACGACGCCATCGGCCGACTTGTCGTTCGTTTGGACATTTCGCGGCTCGTCTGTGTGGGACCGGGCACCAAAGTGATGCATCTGGCTGCCAGCAATGAAGGCTCATGGGGTGATGAGTCGGTGTGGGTTCCTGATAGTGATGCGGCAATCGCCCTTCTCGACGCAGAAGTCGAATCTGGCGACACCGTCTTGATCAAGGCTTCACGTGCGGTCGGGCTTGAGCGGATCGCTGAGCATCTGCTCGACGTCGGAAGGCACGCTTCATGAGGCTCGTCGTCATCGCACTGGCCATCGCGTCGGTCGTATCGCTGATCGGTACACCCATCTTGATCAAGTTGCTGTCCAAACGGGGGTATGCGCAAGCGATCCGGGTGAGTTCCGAAGGAAGCACCTATCCCGATCATGAGTCCAAGCGCGGGACCCCGTCGATGGGTGGTGTGGCCATCCTTCTGGCCGTCCTCGTCGGCTATTTCGGTACGCACCTCATCACCTGGAGACCGCTCACGCAGTCCGGGCTGCTGGTCATCTTCCTCATGGTCGGCCTCGGAGCTGTCGGCTTTGCGGACGACTACCTCAAGATCTTCAAACAACGCAGCACCGGGCTGCGCGCTCGGACGAAGCTGATCGGCCAAGCCGTCGTAGCGGTGGCCTTTGCCTTTCTCTCCGTTCAATTCCCCGATGCCGATGGGCAGACGGCTGCGTCCATGGCCGTTTCATTCGTCCGCGATACGCCTCTCGTGCTCCCGATGGGCCTGTTCCTCGTGTGGGTGTGGTTCCTGATCACCGCCACCACGAACGGGGTGAATCTCACAGACGGTCTCGATGGCCTCGCGGTGGGAGCAGCCGTCATGAGCTTCCTGGCATACGTGCTCCTGTCGATCTGGCAGTACGGACAGAACTGCTCCTTCGAAGTGACCGAGTTCTGTTACAACACCCAAAATCCGTTGGATCTCGGCATAGTGGCAGCGTCGGCTGCCGGTGCCTGCTTCGGATTCCTGTGGTGGAACACGCCTCCTGCGCGAATATTCATGGGCGACACGGGTTCATTGGCGCTCGGCGGCGGAATCGCGGGCCTGGCGGTGCTGTCGCGAACCGAACTGCTACTTCCCTTCATCGCCGGACTGTTCTTGATCACCACGATCTCGGTGATCCTGCAGGTCGGCTCCTTCAAGTTGACGGGGCGTCGGATTTTTCGGATGGCCCCCTTGCATCATCACTTCGAGATGATCGGTTGGCCGGAGACTCAGATCGTCGTGCGCCTATGGATCATCCAGGGTCTATTCATCGGAGCGGGCCTCACCTTGTTCTACGCCGAGTGGGTGCGCGCGTGACCGATCGTGCCGTGGCCCAACTGTCTCGGGATTCCGATTGGTCCGAAGTGCGCGCGTGCGTTGTAGGGCTTGGGGTAGCTGGTTACTCGTGCGCGGATGCCCTCATGCAACTTGGTGCGCACGTCAGCATCGTCGATGAGGTCGACGGTGATTCGCAGCGCGAACGCGGTGAGGTCCTAGGCAGCCTCGGTGCTGACGTCCACCTGGGGGAAGGCTCGACGATTCCTCCCTTCGTGGATGTCGTCGTGGCCTCACCGGGACTTCGCCCTGCATCGCCGTTGCTGATGCGCGCCATTACGGCAGGAATCCCGGTGTGGGGCGAATTGGAGTTGGCCTGGCGTCTTCGCCGAGGCCGGGGTGATGCTCCGTGGCTATGTGTGACCGGGACGAATGGCAAGACCACCACCACCTTGATGCTGGAGAGCATGCTCCGCGCATCTGGAGCCACGGCTGTTTCGGCCGGGAATATCGGCAATCCCCTGGTAGACGTGGTTTTGCATGATGAGGTCGATGTCATCGCGGTGGAAGTCGGCGCGCCGCAATTGCCGTTCGTAACGTCCATGAGTCCGTGGGCTGCCGTGTGCCTCAACGTCGCGTACGACCACCTCGATCACTTCGGTGACTTCGACACCTACGTGGCAGCCAAGGAACGGGTCTTCCACCAGTGTCAGGTGGCCGCGGTGTATGCACTCGAGGAGCCCGTGACCCGATCGATGGTGGAAAGAGCCGATGTGGTCGAGGGCTGTCGAGGCATCGGCATCACCCTCGGAATTCCGGATGTGGGAATGCTCGGAGTGGTGGATGAGTACCTCGTGGACCGCGCGTTCAGCGAAGATCGCCGACACTCAGCGCAAGAACTCGCCTCCGTGGCGGATGTCCGTCCGGCGGCACCGCACAACGTGATGAACGCCCTTGGTGCGGCCTCTTTGGCACGCGCCTACGGAGTCGAGGCTTCGGCGGTGCGTCAAGGATTGCGGGATTTCACGCCGGCACCGCACCGTATCTGCGAGGTGGGGCAGTACTCCGGTGTCCGCTTCGTGGACGACTCGAAGGCGACCAACGCCCACGCGGCCGCAATGTCCCTGAGGGCCTATCCGTCGGTCGTGTGGATCGCCGGTGGTCTGGCTAAGGGGCAGGAGTTCGACGACCTGGTGGTCGCTGTGGCGGATCGCCTGCGGGGGGTAGTGCTTCTGGGAAAAGACGCGCCAGTCATCCACGGCGCCGTGAACCGACACGCCCCCGATGTACCGGTGATCGTCATCGAGCGGACCGACACTGGTGCGATGTCCGAGGCGGTAACGGCTTCCTTCACCCTGGCGCAGCCGGGCGACGTGGTTCTGTTGGCCCCCGGGTGCGCATCCTGGGACATGTTCGACGACTACGCGCATCGAGGACGGGTCTTCACCGAGGCGGTGCTTGCGGGTCCTGGAGCGGGCGGTCTCGTGGATGAAGGAGCCCCGTGAGGGAGAATTCGACCGTCTCTCCTACGCGCGCAGAGCCCAGCAACGCGGCTATGGGTGGGCTCTCTCGCGTCAGTTTGTTGATGCAACACCCGCTGAGTGCCTACTACCTACTGATGGGTGCAACGCTCCTGCTGTTGCTGCTTGGCTTGATCATGGTGATGTCCGCCTCCAGCATCGAAAGTGTCAGGGTTTTCGGCTCGCCGTACACGTTGGCCCAACGGCAGGCATTCTTCGCCGTACTGGGCGTCATCGCGATGTTCATCGCTTCACGGACCTCGGTCGAGTTCTGGCGCGGCTTCGCATGGCCACTGCTTCTAGCGGCATTCGGATTCTTGATCGCGGTGCTGATCATCGGCGTTGAAGTGGGTGGTCAGCGAAACTGGATCGAATTGTTCGGACCGTTCCGTTTCCAACCCAGTGAAATTGCGAAACTCGCCTTGGTCGTGTGGGGAGCGGAAGTCCTTTCCCGACGCAACCGGCGTTTGGATACCTGGCGGGGGCTGCTGATCCCGTTGCTGCCTGTGGCCGCCGTGATGATGGTTCTCGTCTTGATGGAGGGCGATTTCGGTAACACCGTGATGCTGGGTGCGATCTTGGCTGGCATGCTCTTCGCCGCCGGTGCGCCGATGCGCATATTCGCGGCGTTCGCGGCCGTCGGTGCTGTGGGTGTCTGGGTGCTCTCGCTCGCTGCTCCTTATCGGATGGAGCGGATCTTGTCGTGGATGAATCCTGATGCGGATCGACTGGGATTCGGGTGGCAGGTCACGCAGGGTCAGTACGCCCTGGGAACCGGTGGCTTCTGGGGGGTCGGACTCGGCGGGAGTCGGGAGAAGTGGGGGACCCTGCCGGAGGCACACACTGATTTCATCTTCCCGGTCATCGGTGAGGAGCTCGGATTGTTGGGCACGCTCACGGTGGTGGGCCTGTTCTCCCTCCTGGCATTCGCGATCTTCCGTCTGAGTCGCAACACCGATGATCCGTTCGTGCGATTCGCTTCGGCCGGGGTGGGTTCGTGGCTCGTAGTCCAAGCCGTCGTGAATATCGGTGGGGTTCTGGGGCTGCTTCCGGTGGCTGGGGTGACTTTGCCGTTGGTCTCGTACGGGGGATCATCGCTCATACCCACGCTCACGGCGGTCGGCATACTGATGGCATTCGCCAAACGCGAACCTGCGGCCAGACGAGCTCTGCGTCGTCGTAGCACCGCGCAAGCCCTGCGCAGGCGGTAGTCGAAACCACCATGCACGTCGTATTCGCAGCAGGGGGGACGGCCGGACATCTCGAACCTGCCCTGAACACCGCCGACGCCCTGCGTCGCCGCGAGCCGGCTGTGACGATCTCCTTCATCGGAGCCTCCCGCGGACTGGAGAAGGAACTCGTACCTGCGCGTGGCTATCCACTGGTGCAAACAGGAGCCGATCCGTTCCCTCGGAGGTTGGACCGCAATGCTCTTGCCTTCCCCACCCACGCCTTATCTGCCGTCCAGACTGCGAGTGCGCATTTACGTTCGGTGTCGGCGGATGCTGTCGTGGGATTCGGTGGATATGCGGCAGTTCCCGGTTACCTCGCCGCGCGCCGCACGAGGACTCCTCTGCTGATCCATGAAGCCAACTCCCGTCCTGGCTTCGCCAATCGGCTCGGTGCTCGACTCACCCCGCACGTGGGTGTGGTTCATGACGGTGTGCTGCCCCATTCCCGGCACATGGGACTCCCGCTGCGCCCGTCGATAGCAAGTCTGGATCGCTCGGCGCACCGGGTGGAGGCTCGCGAGTTCTGGGGTTTGGCCCTCGACGCCCCCGTGGTCCTGGTGTTCGGTGGAAGTCAGGGTGCGCGTCATTTGAATCAGGTCATCGCGCAGGCAGTTCATGACTTGACGGCTGCGGGCGTTCAGGTCCTGCATTCGGTGGGACGCCTCAACGAGTTACCGGAGGCGTTTGCTGGGTACCGACCGATTCCGTACATCGACAACATGGATACGGCGTACGCGGCAGCGGATCTGGTCGTATGTCGATCCGGAGCGATGACCTGTGCGGAGTTGACGGCCGTCGGCCTTCCAGGGATCTACGTCCCCCTTCCCATCGGCAACGGGGAACAAGCGGGCAATTCGCTGCCGATAGTCAGGGCTGGCGGAGGGATCCAGCGCGACGACGCCCTGCTGACCTCGGAGTGGCTGACCGCGACGATCACTTCGGTGGTCCAAGATGAGAAGAGCCTTGCGGCGATGTCCAGTGCTGCCTACGAGTTGGGTGAGCGTCGGGCCGACGAGGAATGCGCCGAGTGGATTCTCCAGGTTGTGCGACAAGGGAAGGGGTAGCCGGTGTCTCAGGTGGACCTCTCCTCCTTGGGGCGGGTGCACATCGTGGGAATCGGTGGTGCGGGGATGTCGGGTATCGCGCGCATCATGGCCGCTCGGGGTGTGACCGTCACCGGCTCCGACGCCAAGGAGTCTCGCCGATTGCAGGCGCTCCGGGCACTGGGTATCGGCGCGCAGGTCGGTCACCCGAATCGATTCGACGCGGACACCCTGGTCGTTTCCACCGCTATCCCGGAATCGAATTCGGAACGACGCTTCGCTAGGGAACGGGGGATCCCGGAACTGTCCCGAGCGCAGGCCCTGGCTTCGATCATGGCCGGTTCCCTCGGCGTGGCCGTTTCCGGAACCCACGGCAAGACCACCACTACCTCGATGTTGACCGTAGCGCTCCAAAACTGTGGAGCGGATCCGTCGTTCGTCATCGGCAGCGAACTCAATGAGTCCGGCTCCAACGCGCACGTCGGTTCCGGCGACATCTTCGTGGTGGAAGCCGATGAGAGTGACGGCTCCTTCCTGGCATTGCCTGCGAAAGTCGGGATCGTCACGAACGTCGAACCCGATCACCTCAACCACTGGGGTGA
>CAZQRR010000037.1:0-13559 GCA_964595675.1 uncultured Rubrivirga sp.
ACCCGGACACCGTGGAGTGCGCCGATGGCTGGGCAGTTGCATCGGGGATGATCGGCCTCGCCGACGCACCTGAAGACGGCCCCATGGGTGCCCCGCAGAGCATCATTTTCGAACAAGAGGGCCAGTTCTGGGTTCCCAAGGACAAGCAGGATGTGTGCGGCACCATCGACGGCGACACTTACCCCAGCGACGCCCAAGTTCCCGAGGCACTCTTCCTCGCCGGGTGCCTGAGCGGCTAAGCACGCGGCTGAGCCGAGGCACTCTGCTGCAGTACTGAGTAGGGCTGGCTACGCTCGAGGACCCAGCACTTCGCTTTCTTGGAGCACACGTGTCCACTGAGCACTACGTCCTCACTCTGCGCTGCGCCGATGCGCGGGGCATCATCCACGCGGTTTCGGGGGCGCTGCTGTCGATCGAGGGGAACGTCCTCGAGCAGGCGCAATACACGAATGAGCGAACGGGCATGTTCGCTATGCGCACCCGATTCGAGTGTGAGTCGACCGATGTCGCTGCCCTGCGTGCGCATGTGGAGCAGGCCACCACCTCTTTCGATCCGCTCATAACGCTTCGCAATGAAGAGGATCGTCACCGCGTGATGATCATGGTCTCCCAGTACGACCACTGCCTGGTGGACTTGTTGTACCGCCAGGCGAATGGCGAGATCGCTATGGATGTGCCAGTGATCGTGTCCAACCATGAGGTGTGCCGACCGATCGCTGAGCAGTACGGCATTCCGTTCCGGTACATCCCGGTGGGGAAGGGTGCGAAGGAAGCAGCCGAGGATGCGCTACGAGGCGTGATGGCCGAGTTCGACGTGGATGCAGTGGTGCTCGCCCGCTACATGCAGATCCTCAGCGATCGATTGTGCGGCGAGCTTGCGGGTAAGGCGATCAACATCCACCACTCGTTCCTGCCGGGCTTCAAGGGTGCTCGCCCGTATCACCAGGCGTACGACCGCGGGGTGAAGTTGATCGGTGCAACAGCGCACTTCGTCACCGCCGATCTGGACGAGGGTCCGATCATCGAGCAGGGCGTCGAACGCGTGGAGCACCACCAAACGCCGGAGGACCTGGCCCGGATCGGACGCGACATCGAGCGCCTTGTGCTGGCCCGTGCGGTCAAACTCTTCGCCGAGGATCGCGTTCTCCTGGAGGAACACCGTACGGTGGTATTCGCCTGAGGCTGGGTGTTCAATACGCATCTTCCCGTCATCCGAGCAGGGGGACCCATGGTCCGCACGTTGGTCGTCACGAACGACCTACCGCCCCGAACAGGTGGTATCCAAACCTTCCTGCATGAGGTGGTGCGTCGGCAGGATCCAGCCAGCATCGTGGTGCTCGGACCGCGGCAGGCGGGAAGCGAGAGTTTCGATGCGAGCGCGGGGTATGAGATCCATCGGCACGACGGTCCGATAATCCCCACCCCGTGGATGGCCAAGCGGGTAGCCGAGGTTGCGGCCGTGAGCGGTGCCACGCAGGTGATGCTCGGCTCGGGGATGCCTAACGGACACTTGATTCCCTTCCTGCGCAGGCTCGGTTTGCCCACGGCACTCGTCATCACCCATGGCAATGAAGCTGGATGGGCGCAACTGCCTGCAGGTCGAGCTCTCGTCTATCCGCTGAACGGTGCTCGCAATGTCACCTACCTTGGAAACTTCACCAAGCAGATCCTGGCGAAGTACGTCAAGCCCGAATCGCGTTTGCACCGCCTGCCCCCGGGGGTGGATACCGATCGGTTCCGCCCGGGAAGTGGTGGTGAGGAACTCAGGAGTCGCCTTGGCTTCCAGGATCGTTTCGTGATCGGAACCGTGACGCGTCTGGTTCCGCGTAAGGGTGTGGACCTGCTGATCCAGGCGCTGCCCTTTGTTCGGCGATCCATTCCGGACGCAGTGCTGCTGGTCGCGGGCGACGGACCCAGGCATGACGAATTACGCGAACTCGTTGCGACGACGGGTGTTGCGGATGTGGTCGAGTTCATCGGGGCTCCACCTCACCAGGAGCTACCTGCCGTCTACGACGCCATGGACGTGTTCGCACTACCCACGCATACGCGCAAGTTCGGTGTGGACGTCGAGGGGCTCGGCATCGTCTTCCTGGAGGCGGCCGCCAGTGGCGTTCCCGTACTCGTCGGAGCCAGCGGCGGGTCCGTCGATGCGGTTCGGCCCGGGGTCACCGGTCAGTTGATCGGCACCGATCCGCAAGCTATCGCGGCCAGCATCGTGGAACTCGCTCGAGATCAAGGGAAGCGTGAATCGATGGGCCGGGCTGGGCGGCAGTGGATGGTCGAGGACTGGCAGTGGTCCGATCGGGCAACGCGCGTAGCGGAGCTTCTCGGGGCAGACTAAACGCGTGACCAGTGTGCTCGGCGAAAAGACTCTGGCCGAGTTGATCGCGGGCGGTGGCGTAGTGGCCCTCACGGGTGCCGGCGTCTCGACGGCCTCAGGCATTCCGGATTACCGCGGCCCCAATGGAGCTTTCACGCGTGGGCACCAGCCGATGACGTATCAACAGTTCCTTCGAGATCCAAGGGGTCGCCTTCGCTACTGGGCGCGAGGACACGCAGGCTGGACCCGCTTCGCACAGGCCGCCCCCAATGCCGCACACCACGCTCTTGCGTCTTTGGAAGCGAAAGGCGTCGTGTCGGGGGTCATCACCCAGAACGTGGATGGGCTGCATCAAACGGCTGGCTCCAGGTCGGTTATCGATCTGCACGGTCGGTTGGACCGCGTGGTGTGCCTTGCGTGCGGTTACGTGGAGAGTCGCACGAGCGTGCACGATCGAATGACGCAAGCCAATCCGCAGCTGACGTTGGTATCGGAAACGATCAACCCGGACGGCGATGTGGATCTGCCTGACCATGTTCTCGATGCGTTCCAGATGGTGACCTGCTTGATCTGCGACGGCGATCTCAAGCCGGACGTCGTCTACTTCGGTGAGACCGTTCCCAGTGACCGGGTGCAGCAGTCCTACGCGTGGATCGATGATGCGCAGATCGTGTTGGTTGCCGGTTCGTCACTCACGGTGTATTCCGGACGCAGATTCGTCATCCATGCGCACAAGGCGGGCACACCGGTAGTGATCGTCAACTCCGGTGCGACGCGTTGCGATGAACTCGCATCGCTGCGCATCGACGGCGATGTGTGCGAAGTCTTGAGCTCACTCAGCCCTTGAGCAGAACCGGCCCCGCAACCCGAACCTTGCGGCTGGTGAGGGGTGCACAGGTGCCGTCCAACTGACACACCTGGCTGAAGGAGCGGTTCACACTGAAGGACTTGCGTCCCTTGGTCGGGTAGACGATCTGGACACGACCATCGGGTCCGGTGAAGTTGCAGCGCACCTTGGTGTTCTTCTTGTTGCTGGTGCAGCCGATCCACCGGGTGCCGACGATCCAGTCCTGCATGGTCTGCATGGCGACTGCGCCGGGGGTGTTGTCGAAGTACTCGATGCCCCACAGGTCGTTGCCCTGCTCCCACGTGTACATGTAGACACGGGAGATGCCCAGACGCAGTGCGTCGAGGTACGTCACGGCTGTCCAGTTGGCAGCCCGGGCGCCCACGATGTCCACGTCAGGGTTCTGCGGGCCAGGGCCCTTGAGACCGAAGTTGTTCTCGGTGTCCCACACGGGAAGCTTCGGCGCCTTCTCTTCTATGAGTAGGCGATTGAACTTCTCCGCGAGAATGCCGCGGTCCACCGGTGTCCCCAGACTTGCCGGGTAGGTATGAACTGCGTAGGCGTCGATCGGCCAGCCGTCGGCCTTGAGCGCATTCAAGAAGGGGCGGTACCACTTGTAGAACTTGTTGTTGTCTGCGCCAAGGCGGGTACCAACGCTGGTGGCGACGACCTTGGCCGCCGGATCGATCGCCTGCACGATGTCGTAGGTGCGCTTGGTGAGATCGGCGAGCTGCTGCGGTGATCCCTCGAAGAAGGTCAGCAGGTTGGCTTCGTTCCACGGCTGGTAAGAGGTGATGAGCCCCTTGTAGCGCGTGACGGCCGCAGTGACAAAACGTTCATAGGCGCCGAGGTCCAGTGGCATGCCGGCGGACCCATCGGTGGGTAGACACGCCGGAGCACGACAGGTGCTCGAGCTGTAGAACGTGGGCGTGCCGGCGATCACGAACATGATGTCGGTGACACCGTTGGCGCGGGCGTTGTTTACCGCGTTGTCCAGGTTGGTCCAGTTATAGACGCCGGGAGAGGTCTCGATCTGGGACCAGGCGACGTCGTTGTCCCACAGGCGCAGCGAGCCGAATCCGATATTCGGCCATACCCCGTACTGCTCGTTCTTCACGTGCAAACCGAACATCTCCGGCTGGACGATCTGGCCCTGGAGGTTGTCGAAGTTCACCAGCGATCGCTTGCGCGCCTCGGCCGGTGAGGCCAGGGAGAGCGATAGGCCGGCCACGAGGGCCAAGGCGATGAAGGCGACGAACGTCCGGTAGGTCTGCGGAAGTGAAAGGCGCATTCAGTCATAGTGCCATGCCGACATGACCGATGGTCACCGCGGTCATGTCGTCACGCTGCCATTCGTCCGCTCGTTCGCGGACCGCTGAAATGACCCGGGCGAGGACCTCGGGGGCATCACGTCGGATGGGTGCATCCAGTGCCTTGATGATCCGGGCCAGATCCTGCGGATCCAGATCCGAGCCACCCGGACCGTGCCGTTCGATCAAGCCGTCGGTGAAGGCGAGGAGCACGTCGCCCGGGTCGAAGGGAAGCGTTATCTCTACCCACGACCCTCCTAGGCCGCTGAGGAGGGGGCCGGTTCCTTCGCACAGTCGAACCGATTTATCGTGCGTGACGAGGACCGCCGGTTGATGTCCGGCATTGACGAATGTGATCGAACTGGTGCCTGGATCGACCAATCCGATGAACATCGTGACGAAGTTGTCGTCGCCCTCGAACGTGGATGCAGCCATCTGGGCTGCCACACTCGGTGGAGTGTTCGCCTTGAGAGCAGCACGGACCAGATCACGGATGCGCAGGGCGGTGAGCGTTGCCGAGGTTCCATGGCCGGAGGTATCGCCCAGTGCGATCGCGAGATGCCCGTCGCCCACCTCGAACATGTCCCACCAATCACCGGAGAGGACGCCCTCAGCCGAACTGGAGGTGCCGGCGATGGAGAGCCCAGGGATCGTGGGTGCGTGGGAAGGCTGGAAAGCGGCGCGCAGTTCGTTCACCAATGGTGCGCTTTGCGCGAGGCCGGAGCGGGCCGCGCGGGCTTCGTCGATCTCGGCCACTAGTGATCGCCGCAGGTTCTCCGCATCGAGGGCGACGGCCTCGAGCTCGGGAGGACCGGTCGGCGATATGGGATGGGTGTGCGCGCCCGTTGCAGCCTTGGCCAGGTCTCGTCGAATAGCAAGGAGTGGTTGAACCACCCAACCGTTCACCGCGACGAACGCCCCAGCGAGCGTTGCAAGCAGCAGCGCAGCGAGGAGTACGAGCCATAGCCCCAACTGGCGGGTGAAGGCATTCGTCCGCTCGCGGGCGTCGGCTCGCTGCGCCTGGATGTTGTCGCGAAAATCGGTAGTGGTTGCGATCATGTCGTCGAAGGACTGCCACGCGCGCGGACGGTTGGTGGCGCGTGCTGCGTCGGAGCGGTTCCCTTCCTCCATCAGCCGAAGGGTCGGCTCGGCGTCGTTCGTCACCCACGTTTGCTGGGCAGCGCGCACGCCAGCCAGCTGACCGAGGAGTGGGGAATCGCCCTGAAGTGTTGCGTCCAGTGCACGAAGCAGGGAATCGGCAGCCTCGATCGAGTTCGAGTAGGAGTCCAGAGCCCGCTGTCTACCGGTGAGGACGTAGTCGCTCACATCCCCCGACGCTGCCGATTGGGCAGCGATCAGGTTGTCGGCCAACTCGGTGGCTGGAGTGAGTCGGTCTTGCACTCGGATCGCGCTAGAGAAGCTGAGGAGGTATTGCAGACCCACTGCGATCGCGACGATCGACAGCACCGCGCTGGCGGCAACGAAGGCCAGGAGCAATCTGCGTCGCAGAGACAACGACGACAGATCCATGGCCTCAGGGTGCCAGGTTCGTGCGGCCTCACCAACCCTCACTTAGCCTTAGCCGCGTGACACCGCCCCGCCTGCGCCCGGAGATCGAGTCACTGCCCGCTTACAAGGCAGGGCAGATGCCCCGCCCGCGGACCGACATCCAGACATTCAAGATCTCCAGTAACGAGACCCCCTTCGAGCCGCCGGCCCCCGTGCGCGAGGCGATCGAACGCGCAGCCCGTGACGTCCACCGATACCCCGACCCGTTCAGCAGGCGCTTGACCAATGCCCTGGCCGAACGGTTCGACGTTCCACCGGAATCCATCGCCCTGGGCACCGGTTCGGTCGCAGTAGTGGGGCAGTTGCTGTGGGCGGCAGCCGGTCCGGGCGATTCGGTGGTGTACCCATGGCGCAGTTTCGAGGCTTACCCGATCTGGGTTCAGATGACGGGCGCACGCAGCGTCAAGGTGCCGCTTCTGCCCGACGAGCGCCATGATCTGCAGGCAATGGCGGATGCCATCGACTCCACCACCCGAGTGGTCTTCGTGTGCAACCCGAACAACCCCACCGGCGAGGCTGTTCGACGCGGTGAACTCTTGGAGTTCCTGGATCACGTCCCCTCGGATGTGATCGTGGTCCTCGATGAGGCCTATCGGGAGTTCATCATGGACACCGACGTTCCCGATGGCTTGGAGATCGCACGGGGTAGAGACAACGTGGTTGTGATGCGCACCTTCTCCAAGGCCTACGGACTGGCGGGCCTGCGCGTGGGATTCGCGGTGGCACCGCCCTCGATCGCGGAAGGTATGCGAAAGACGGCTGTGCCCTTCGGGGTGTCATCCATCGCCGAGGAAGCCGCCATTGCGGCATTGCAGTGCGAGGGCGAACTCTTCGCACAGGTCAAGCATCTGGCTGAGGAGCGTGACCGGGTGTGGCATGCGCTAGCGAGTCAGGGCTGGAACATCCATCCCAGTCACGCGAACTTCGTATGGCTGAGGTTGGTCGAACGCACCGAGGAGTTCGCTACGGCGTGCGAAGACGCAGGGATAACCGTGCGGGCGTTCCCTGGTGAGGGCGTTCGCATCAGCGTGGCCGAGTACGAGGCGAACGACCGGGTGATCGAAGTCGGGAGCAGGCTCAGCTCGGTTCCTCGATGAGCGTCGGACGTCGTTCTCCCGACACCACGAGAACCACTCCGCCCACCACGATCGTCAAACCAATGAGTACGTCGCGGGTGATGGGTTCACCGACAACGAGCCAGCCGAGGAATACGGCAACGACGGGATTGATGTACGCATAGGTCGCGACAAGCGACATAGGCGCGTTGCCAATCAACCAGACGTAGGCCGTGTACGCGATGAGCGACGCCGCCACGAGATATGCCAACGCGATCCACGATGCCGTCGAAGCTTCCTGCAGATTCATGCGTTCACCGAAGAGCAACCCCACGATCGAGAGCACGATGCCGGCCACGAGCATCTCGTAGAAAGTCGTGGTCAGCGGATTCCTGGGGAGTTCGAAGCTCGTCGAGCGCCAAGAGAAGTACGCCCAGATGAAACTGCTGACCATGATCGCCAGCGACCAGCGCACAACGTCGGTGTCCGTTCCTGATACGGCACTGGTACCACCTGGAAGAAGCATCGCCACCAGACCGCCCAAGCCCACCGCCACACCGGCCAAGGTGAGCCGCGATGGTCGGTCCCCGGCGCGGAGACGGAACAGGATGATCCATAGCGGCATGACCGACACCAGGAGCGCGGCGATGCCCGAAGGAACGAAGCGCTCGGCCATCGAGACGGTGCCGATGCCGATGCCCAAGAGCGTGATACCCATCGTGGCTGCGCCCCGGAACTGCGCACGTGTGACAACCAGCACCCGCGGACCTTTGAAGATCACCAGACCCACGCCCAAGATTGCCGTTGCGATCAAGAATCGAATTCCGTTGCCCAGCAAGGCAGGGAGTGTCTGAACGAGAACCGCTAGTCCGAGGTAGGTCGAGCCCCAGATGATCCAAACGCTGATGAGTGGCGGCGCGATGGCAGCGGTCGAAGCTCGGGATACGCCACGGACATCACGCGCCCCGGGTGCGGGTTGCCCGGGAGCAGGGTTCCCGGCGTCGACCTGCGTCACGGGTGAACTGTGGCAGATCGACCAAGCAACCGATTAGTCGGTGGACATGGTCATGGGGTGCCCGCGCAGGCATGATGGGGAGGTGCGCGAGGACATTGATCGGGGCCTGTTCTCAGCAGTGGTTGCCGTCGCTGCGGGCTTGGAGCTTTCCGCGACTTTGCGACGGATCGTCCAAGCCGCGATCGACCTCGTCGATGCGACCTACGGCGCCCTCGGAGTCTTGGACTCCGACGGTCGTCTCGCGGATTTCGTGCACGTGGGCTTGACGGGAGAGCAAGCCGATCGCATCGGTTCACTTCCCGAAGGTCGGGGAATCCTGGGATTGCTGACCGACCATCCCGTTCCCATCCGACTCGAGTGCTTGTCCGACCATCCGAAGTCGGTGGGTTTCCCGGACAACCACCCGCAGATGAACAGTTTCCTCGGCGTACCCGTTCGCGTGCGCGGTGAGGTCTTCGGGAACCTTTACCTGACCGAGAAGCGTGGCGGTGGTTCGTTCAGCAGTGACGATGAGCGCACCGTCATGGCGTTGGCGGCGGCCGCAGCAGTCGCAATCGAGAACGCGCGCCTCTACGAAAGGTCGAGGCGACGGGAGGAGTGGCAGAAGGCGTTGACCGAGATCGCCACCACCGTGCTCGAGGGCGGCGATGCTGAGGAAGCACTTGCCCTGATCGCTCAGCGCGCTCGGGAGTTGATGTCGGCTGACGTGGCAGCCATCGCCTTGCCCGTCGACGAGGACCTAAGGGTTGAGTTCGTTGAAGGGGAAGCGGGCATCGTCGGCGCCTTGGTTCCCGAGGACTCGATCACCTATCAGGCTTATGCGGAGGGTGTGGCGAAATCCTCCGAGCAGTGCACCATCGGTGATCTGGAGATGGTCGGTTCGGCTATCGCCGTTCCGCTACGCACGCCTGACCGCATCCTCGGGGTGCTCACGGCAATGCGATTCGTCGATTCACCTGTCAGCATCCACGCACCGGGATCACGCGAACTGCTCGAGCTCGCCGAGCCATTCGCATCCCAGGCGGCAGTCACTCTGGTTCTGGCCGAAGCCCAGCTCGGTCAGCAACGCCTTGCGGTCTATCAGGACCGTGATCGCATCGCGCGGGATCTACACGATCTAGTGATTCAACGCCTCTTCGCTACTGGAATGTCGCTGCAAGGCACCAGCAGACTCAGTGGGGTTCCCGAGGATGCCCACGATCGCATCAGTCGAGCCGTGGATGAACTCGATGAGACGATCAAGGAGATCCGTCACACGATCTTCGCTCTACACGAACCCGTCGATGGCCCGAACTCGACCCTTCGTGGTCGGGTCATGCGCGAGACCGCACAAGCTGCTGCGTCCCTCGGTTTCGAGCCGGCTGTGCGTTTCGTCGGTGCGGTCGATTCAGCGGTGTCCGACGACTCCACCGAGCATCTGATCGCGGCGCTGCGGGAGATACTCGCCAACGCGGCCAAGCACGCTCAAGCATCACGCGTGGATGTGGTGGTCGCCCTGGAGGATTCCGACGTGATCCTCACCGCCACCGACGACGGCATCGGTATCCCGGCCGACGGTCCCGGCCGCCGTTCGGGGGTGGCGAATATGTCCGCACGGGCTCAAGAACTCGGTGGTGAGTGCAGCGCCGATCGGGTCTCGGAATCCGGCGGCACCCGGGTGATCTGGCGGGTTCCGGCCTAGGAGTGCTTCTCGGCGTCCAATCGTGCGACGAACGCGGCAGCCTGGGTGCGTCGCTCCATGCCCAATTTCGCCAGCAGACTCGAGACGTAGTTCTTGACCGTCTTTTCGGCGAGGTGCATCTCCTCACCGATCTGCCGGTTGGTCATTCCCTCGCCGATCAAGTCCAGGATGCGGCGTTCTTGATCGGACAACGCCGCAAGGCGTTCGTCTTCGTCACTTCCGCGGCGCAGCCGTTCGAGAACCTTCTGCGTCAAGGAAGGGTCGAGCAGGCTCTTGCCGGCTGCCACCTGGCGGATCGCATCGACCAGGTCGTTACCTCGGATCTCCTTGAGGACGTACCCGCTGGCGCCGGCCATGATCGCGTCGAACAGCGCCTCATCATCGGAAAAAGAGGTGAGCATCAAGCACTTCACGTTGGGCATGTCCGAGCGGATGTCGCGGCACACTTCCACACCGCTGCCGTCGGGCAGACGAACGTCCAGCACAGCCACATCTGGTTTGGTCGCAGGGATGCGCACCATCGCTTCGGCTACTGAGCTAGCTTCGCCAACCACTTCGATATCGGATTCCACACCCAAAAGGTCGGACAATCCGCGCCGCACGAGTTCATGATCGTCAAGTAGGAAGACCCGAATTTCCGCCACCCCCTCAGTATGCCGAACTGCCAACTTTCTCCCCGCGAACTGCCAGGTTTCGAAGCGCGAACTGCCAGAAATGCCATGGCGAGTTGCCAAGTCAGGGAGTTACCGCCATGGCATCGATCAACTTTCGGCCGAGTTCTTGATCCCCAGCGACGACGACGGACTCCGCGAAATCCTCCTGCGTAGCGCGACCACCGGCGAGCATCACGAACGCGAGCCACGGCATCGAGACCTCTACGTCTGCGCTTCGACTGTCGACGAGGGATGCCTTTCCGTCCTCGTTCACGCGTACCCAGCACTCACCGGCGATTCCCGGTTCGGTGACCGTCACATGCAAGACGGAACCGACCGGCGCACCCACACCTTTACCCCAGACCTTGGGCAAGCCAGCCGACAAGTACTTCCAGGCATTGGCTGCCCCAGGTCCGTCGAGATTTCCGATATCCCCGATGGCAACGCGCGCGTCTTGCTCATGCATCCAGATGTCGAAGGTGCGCATGCCCAGCAATTGCTTGATCGGTGTGTCGCCGCGAAGCCACGGGATCGAGGCGTCGGGGCCGAGCGACTCGACCCGGGCGACAGCCCGCGCATGGGTCTGGTCCAACTCTGCAAGCAACTCATCGCGGGAGCGGCCACGCCTGAAGTCGACACCTATCTCAGTCAAACGCCCGAAGTCGGAATCGATATGCGTGAGCACGGACCAGTCAGGGTCATGTTCAGGCCGAGGATCGGCAGCAAGCAGTGCCTCCAGATCGATGGTGTGGGAGACCAAATCGGCGATGTCCCAACCAGGACATGGGGTTCCGGTGCCCCAGTCAGCGGTTTGAGTCACCAGCGATGCGAAGTTCGATATGGCGGCGTTCCACGTTGCGGTCGGGTCCTTGAACATGTAGCGAGGTTAGGGCACGTGGACTAAGGAACGCGCAAGTTCAACCCACCCCACGTGCAAGTTCACGGGGTACGGTGAGAGCGTGACCGCGGCCACCGATTCCCCGGGCGTTCGGGTAGCGCTCGTGCAGGCCGACTGCAGTTTCGACGAAGGCTTCGAGGCCCGCATCGATCGGGTGCTTGCCGAGATCGACCGGGCCTGCGAACAGGCGGACCTGGTGATGCTGCCGGAACTGTGGAGCACTGCAGCATTCGATCTGGAGTGCGCGCGCGATCACGCACAGCCCTTCGACTGCGAGCTCATCTCCCGCATGTCCAACATTGCGCGTAAGCGAGGGGTGTGGTTGCACGGTGGTTCCTTCGCCGAGATCACCGACTCCGGTCAGCACTTCAACACGAGCGTCCTATTCGCACCCGATGGATCCGTGGCGGCCACCTACCGGAAAATCCACGTCTTCGGTTACGGCGGTGAAGCCGAGTTGATGTCGCCCGGAGATGAACTGGTTGTTGTCGACACTCCGCTGGGTCCCACGGGTCTTGCCACCTGTTACGACCTGCGTTTTCCGGAGCAGTTTCGTGCGCTTGCCGCTCGTGGTGCGAAAGCGTTCTTGATCACGTCCGGTTGGCCGACCAAGCGAATCGAGGCGTGGGACGTACTGGTGCAAGCCCGCGCGATCGAAGATCAAGCGTGGGTGATCGCCTGCAATCAAGTGGGTTTGCAGAAGGGCGTTGAACTCGGTGGACATAGCGCGGTCATCGATCCGATCGGGTCGGTCGTCTCACGCGGTGGGGCCGAGGAGAGTGTGGTGCACGCTTCCGTCGATCCGGCGGCGGTCGATGAGTGGCGTCAGGAGTTTCCGGCGCTGCGGGACATCGTCGATCTGTAGCTACTTGACACGAATGACGATCACCGGATCCTCATTCGGATCCAACCACTCCATGAGATCGCGCATGACCGAGCGCTTCACGGCAATACAGCCAGCAGTCTTGTTGCCGTTGTCCACGTGCAAGAAGATGCCGCCGCCACGCGAGGTGTTGGGTGGATTCGAACTACGACGAATCCCTCTTGCATCCGTACTTATCGGACCCGCCGGCAGGTTGTAGTCGAGTATCGCCACGTAGTCGTACTGCATTCCCATGTTCCACAGTTCCTCGACGTAGCCGCCGTAGGACTTCCACGATCGATCGGCCGTTTGGAAGACGTTGTAGGTGCTGGGAACTTTCGGGTTGTAGGTCCAGGCGTCGTTGCGATCGACCTGCACGTAGTCGAGCTCGGTTCCCGGATCGGGCTTTCGCCCGAAGCCGCTGAGGATGTCGAAAACACCTGTGGGCACGGTGCCGGTTCCCTGGCGTCGCTCGTCACCGCGCACCAGCCCGCCGTAGCCCAACTGCGCACGAACGGTCGGCTGCACGACGGACCAGGAATCCCCTGAGCGTTCGTAGGCGGTGAGGGTTCCTTCAGTAGCCGACCACTTCGGTGCCTCGACCACGATCACCTGACGTGCGTCACCCACGCGGGAATCGGGCACCGATGTTGCGCCCACAGAAGGAACACCGGAAACGACGAGCGCCGCTGCAGCGAGAATGCTTGCTACGCGGCGCACGTCGAACAGGCTAACTACTGGACGAGCGGTTGTCCTTCGGCAGTCCAACCGGTGGTGCCACTTTCGAGTTCGTAGATGCCGCTGATGCCCACGCTCGCCATCCCGGCAACAGCGGGCTGTGAGCGGTTACCGCTGCGGCAGTAGACGGCATAGGTCGCAGCTGGATCCAGTTGCGAGACCTGGTCGATGAAGTCGGGGAACTCCACGGGGATGTTGATGGCTCCCTCGATGTGACCCTCGGCGAACTCCTGCGGGGTACGCACGTCCACGATCTGCACGCCTGGGGAGGCGATCACATTCGCGAATTCAGCGACGCCCACGCGGACGGGTGCGTCGGGCGCGGAGACCGGCCCTTGGACCTCAACAGCAGCCGCGGTCTCCGAGGCTCCGGTGTCTGACGAGCAGCCGGACAGGCCGATGGTCAGGGCGAGGGATGCGGCGCCGGCGAGGGCGATGAAGGTGCGTCGTCGTTCATGTCTCATACCCCCCAGGGTATATCAAGTCCCGGGGGAGACCAAGCGTCGGGCTTCGGGGTTAGCGCCGCGGTGGCCCGCTCAGTGACTGCAGGTACGCGTTGTAGTCCTCGAGTTCCTTGTTGCCGTCCCGGTCGGCCTGCCGGTCCTTGC
>CAZQRR010000038.1:0-13062 GCA_964595675.1 uncultured Rubrivirga sp.
TGTTTGCCTCGCGCGCGGGAATGACGCCGATCATCATCGAGGCCAAGGACAGCGATGGCGACAAAGCCTGCGGCGAAGGACTCATGCCGGGTGTGATGCCCTTGCTAGATGAACTTGGTATCGACCCACCCGGACACGACTTGCTCGGGGTGTCGTATCGCCAGGGCGCACGGCAGGTCGATCACCTCTTTCCGGATGCGCCCGGGCGAGGCGTTAGGCGGACCGTGCTCGTGGAAGCGATGCGTGCGGAGACCGATCGTCAGGGCATCAAACGAATACACGCCCGAGTGACGGGTCTCACGCAAGATCCATCCGGCGCGCGAGTGCATTGCGCATCTGCTGAAAACGTGGACGCGGATTACGTACTCGGCTGCGACGGATTGCACTCGACCGTGGCTCGACAGTTGGGTTTGGTTGCGCAACCGTCCAGGCGGGCTCGTCGGTACGGGTTACGTCAGCACTTTCAGTGTGCCCCATGGGACTCGATGATCGAGGTCTACTACGCCGGGGATGCAGAGTTGTACATCACACCGGTTGATGACGAAACCGTCGGAGTGGCGGTGCTTGGTCCGAAAGGAATCAACCTGGCGAAGACCATCGCTCGGGTGCCGCAGGTGAGCGAGAAGCTCGCTGGTGTTCCCGCTGCATCCGGCCTGCGCGGTGCAGGTCCCTTCCCCTACCGCGCACACTCTGCTCAGGTTGGTCGTGTCTTGCTGGTCGGTGACGCTGCCGGCTACGTCGATGCGATCACCGGTGAGGGGTTGCGAGTGGGATTCGCCCAAGCGCGCGAGGCAGTAGCTGCTCTGCAGACCGGCCAACCGGCTTCATACCCCCGACGTTGGCGAAAGGTCACGCGAGAGTTCCGACTCCTCACCCGTGGGCTGGTGCTGTTGGCCTCCTCGCCATTGCGTGAGTCGATCGTCCCGCTGGCCAGCGCGGCGCCCGGGGTGTTCGGGGTCGTCGTCAACCGTTTGGCGCGCTAGTCGTGGTTGTCACCATCGTGCGAGCGAGCCACCCGGTTCCCACCTTCGCGGTGACAACGCTGTCGCTGTTGTTGGCCATCGCCTTCGGCGTACCGATCGATCACACCGCCGCCATCGTCGTCGCGGTCTTCTTCAATCAGATTGCCATCGGCTTGAGCAACGACGTCATCGATGTGGCGCGCGACCGGCGGGCCGGTCGAACCGATAAGCCATTGGTGACTGGCGCGATGTCCTTATCGACAGCGTGGACAGTCGTGGTCGGTTCTTCCATCGTGTCACTTGCGCTGTCGGTGCTCGTCGATCCTTGGGTGGGTGTGTGGCAGGCGGTCTTCCTGTTTTCCGGCTTCGCCTACAACGCCGGGCTGAAAGCAACCGTTCTGTCGGCCCTTCCCTACGCCACCGGATTTGCCGCCCTACCCATCCTGGTGAGTTTGGGAACGCTGCCGCCTAGTTGGCCTGCGTGGTGGGTGATCTTCGTCGGTGCGAGTTTGGGTGTTTCAGCACACTTCGCCAACGTATTGCCCGACGGTGACAGCGATCGAGCCGAAGGCATCCGAGGACTCCCGCAACGACTTCCCAGGATGATGACCTCCGCCGCACTGGTCGCTATCACGGTGCTTTCGTCGGTGATCTTGATCTGGCAAGGGGGCACCTCCGCCCTGTGGGTGACAGTTCCGGCGGCTATCGCAGCTATAGCCGTCTCGATCGCGGCAGCGGTGCAGTCTCGAAAGACTCCGGCCACGGTTTGGCCATTTCGACTTTCCATGCTGGCTGCGGGCTTCCTCGTGCTGGGTCTCGTAGGGGCATTGCAGGGTGGCTGACGTGAAGTCGACCTGCGTGTCCGTGCCTTCGACGGGCATCGACTTTCGGTTGACGCTCGCACCGTTAGCAATGCTCGCGGGCGATCCCACCATCCGGTTGAGCGAGACGACCATGACCCGGGCCACGGTCACACCCGAGGGGCCTGGCGCGATTCGTGCACAGTGGAATGACGATTACTCGGAGATCGAGTTGAACGCCTACGGAGCCGGTGGACTCTGGCTGCTGGAGCATGGACCCGCTTTGATGGGCATGAGTGATGATGCGAGTTCCTTTACTCCTGCGGACCCGGTGGTCGCCGCTTTGTGGTCACGCTTTGGTGGGGATCGGATCCCGCGAACGTCCACGCTGTGGCATGACCTTGCGTGGATGATCGTGCAACAAAGGGTCCATCGGCGAGACGCCGCTCGGCAGTGGCGCTCGTTCGTCCAAGGTAAAGGCACGCCCGTGGAAGGCGTGGATGGACTGCTCGCACCTCCCGATCCGAAAGGTGTAGCGCGATGTCACCCGGGTGAGCTGCGGTACTTCGGGTTGGATATGGCGCGGGCACAGGCCTTGATCAACGCTGCGACGGCGATCGCGCGAATTCAGGAATCGGTCGATGGATCCTTCGAGCCCGTGCGTGACCGGCTGCTGTCGACTCGTGGAATCGGCCCGTGGACCGTTGCGTGCGTCAATGCCTTCACCTGGGGTAATCCGGACGTGGTCATCACCGGGGATTCCGGGATCCCTTCGCTCATTGCCTCCACCTTGGTGGGCGAACGGCGCGCATCGGACGAACGCATGCTGGAACTGCTCGAGCCTTACCGACCCCACCGATATCGAGTTCTGCGACTGTGCTTCGCTGCTCGTTTGAACCCGGCCGGATACCGCCTTGAGCCGTGAGTTCGCCGGAGAGGTGGAAGCGTGTGAAAATGACGATGTGTCTAGGAGCACGACGCTCAATGCCCGGTGGAGCCGCGTCTTGGTCGTCATCGTCATGGTCGGTGCTGTTGTGGGCATGCACCATTTGACGTCAGGAAGTTGCGCGAGTATCAGCGATTACTCGACAACGGGGTCTCTCGCCGAACTGTCCGGGCACGGAAGTCACGGCCAGGGCGGCCCGCACGAAGCTCTCCACGACGACGGTGTCGCTGACGGCGCCGCTGCAGGCGACCAGGGCGCACCGACCGGGGCGATCGGTGGCGGCGGCTTGGCGGCCGCTATGTGCCTGGCGATTCTCTTGACCCTCGGTTGTTTGCGTCCAGCAGGGTTCATCACCCTTGCTCGAACGAGAACACGACGCTCTGGTGATCGAGAGACTCCCTATGCCCAGGAAATCGTCGATCCCCCGGACCTGCACTCCCTTTCCATAAGTCGTACGTAGCGAACTGCGAAGAACAGCACTTGTTTTTGGCACGTCCCATACGACTTTGAACAGGAGTGATCATGGAAAGAAGGGTTCAACGGCGCGGTGCGCGCCTAGCTATCGCTTTGTGCGCAATGGCGTTAGTCGTGACCGCGTGTGCGGATTCGAAAAGTGGAACGTCTGAGACAGTGGCCGGCGCCGATTTGTCGGACGTCTCCGAGGGCGCGAACTCCGACGACGCCATGTTCGCGCAGATGATGATCCCGCACCACGAGCAGGCCATCGTCATGGCTGACCTGGCGGTAGATCGTGCAGAAGATCCGTCGCTGCTGGCGCTCGCTGCGGAAATCAAGGCCGCTCAGGATCCGGAGATCGACCTCATGGCATCGTGGCTGAAGCAGTGGGGCATCCCGCAGATGTCTGGCGATGACGCGATGATGTCTCACGGCTCTCATGGAATGCAGGGCATGTTGTCTCAGGCGCAGCTCGACGCGCTTGCGTCCACCCAGGGAGCCACCTTCGATGCGATGTTCGCTCAGTACATGATCGAGCATCACGAAGGAGCGGTGGCCATGGCCGAGGATGTACTGGCCCGTGGGGCACATCCCGCAGTGGCCGCATTGGCCCGGGAGATCATCGTCACGCAGGAGAAGGAGATCGTGCAATTGCGAGCCTTCTTGTCCGGGGAGAGCACTGCCGCGCTCGTGGAAATCTCACCCGCACTAGGCCACGTCCATGGTGTGGTTGTGGATGGAGATGAACTCCTCCTGGGAACCCACGATGGTCTGCACCGAGTTGATCCTGTTTCCGGAGAATCCGTTCGAATCGGTGAATCACGTGATGACCTGATGGCGTTCGCCGGGGACAGCGAAGGGCGCTTGGTTGCCAGTGGGCATCCTGGAGCGGGCTCGACCATGCCCAATCCCCTTGGCTTGATCACCAGCGACGATCGAGGTGTCACGTGGAATTCGGCCAGCCTCCTCGGGCAGGTCGACTTCCACGGACTCACCGTCGCTGGTTCGCAAATCGTTGGCTGGGATACGCGAGGCCCGCTGCAGTGGTCAACCGACAGCGGATCCACGTGGCAGGCCGGTCCCTCCCTCACTCCCACATCGATGGCGTGGTTCGGGGATCGAGTCTGGTTGGGAACCCCCGACCGCGGACTTCTCACCTGGACTCCGGGTGCCGAGGACGTCAAGGAAGTGGGTGTTCCGGGAGTTTTGGTGGCGGTTTCCCCGGATGCCTCGGCGATTTGGCGCTTGGACGGCGACGGCGCGGTGCTGCGCAGCACCGATGGTCGGACCTGGACAGACGCCGGCCGAGTGAGCCGGGTGGAGGCATTCGCTGCCACCGCAGCCGCCGCGTTCGTCGTCACCGGCACCACCGTCGAGACCGTAGCCGCCGGCTGAATCACCTGCCACACTGGAGAGGTGTCCGACAACGAAGATCTCAAGAAGCGCATGCGTCAGGCCCTCGAAGCCAAGAACAAGAAGTCGAAGACGAGCAACCCGCACGGCAGCGCACCCGAAGCCGGTAAGGCCCAGGAACACTCGGAGCGCGCCGGTGGAAAGCGCGAGTTCCGCCGCAAATCCGGTGGATGATGCGATTCTGAGATCTCGCGCGCTTCACCTAGGGTGCTCGGGTGCAAGTGGAGTCCCTGACCGTTGGCCGTGGTCGGGCGGTATCTCTGGTAATCCTCGGTGCGTTCACGACCTTCGGCCCGATGGCTATCGATCTATACCTCCCGGCGTTTCCCGATGTGGCGGCCGACCTCGGTGTCTCGGTCATGACGGTTCCGCTGACGCTCACCGCCGCGATGCTCGGACTGGGGCTCGGCCAACTCTTCTACGGACCGTTGTCGGATCGCTACGGTCGTAAGAAACCGCTTCTTGCTGGGTTGATTCTCTTCACGGTGGCGTCGATCGCCTGCGCCATGGCGCCGAGTTTCGAGACTCTTCTGGTGATGCGATTCCTCCAATCGCTCGGGGGCTCCGCAGGTGTGGTGATAGCTCGCGCCATCGTGCGCGACCTGTACAAGGGCAAGGCGTTGGCGCAAGCCCTATCCGTCGTGGTCATGGTCTTCGCCTTGGCGCCGGTCCTCGCCCCGATCTTGGGGGCGCTCCTGCTCCAATTGGGGAGTTGGCGGTGGTTGTTCATCTTTCTCGCCGCATTCGGCCTGCTGTGCATCGCGGCGAGCGTCGCACTCCCGGAGACGCTCACGCCGGCATCGCGTACCGACCATGGAGTGCGCGAATCACTATCCGTCTACCAACGCTTGATCAGTGATCGACGCTTCTTGACTCCTACTTTGCTCGCTGGATCTTCGTACGTAATCTTGTTTGCCTATATCTCCACGTCACCTGCAGTGCTTTTGGAGTACTTCGGGCTCAGTGAATTCGAGTTCGCTGTGCTGTTCGGCGTGATGTCCTTGTGTTACGCCGCTGGAGCACAATTGAACTCCCGTCTGCTGAAGGTTTTCAGCATCGTCCGCCTCGTGGTGGTGTTCGTGATCATCCAGGTAGTGGCCGCTTTGATCTTGCTGGTGTCTGCACTGACGGAACCTTCGCTTCTCGTCGTGGGAATCGCGATCGGGTTGGCGATGGTCACTATCGGTGTTGTCAGCGCTAATGCCATCGCGTTGTGTCTTGATCCCTTCCCGGAGGCCGCCGGTTCCGCAGCCGCGCTGGTGGGTGTCACGAGTATGGGGGTCGGCGCGGTGGTGTCGTCGTCGCTCGTGGCAATCCACTTACCGGTCGTGACCGAATTGGGTACCACGATGGTGATCGGATCGGCTATCGGGGCGCTCCTGCTGCCTTTCGTGGTCGCCAATCGCTCAGCGCCGTCGCGAGCAGAACCAGACCCGCAGCCCCGACGGTAGCCAAGAGTCGTGCATCCATGGTGGCCACGACCGGATCGCCCACCATCGCGAAGAGCGAGACGACCCAGATTGTCACCCCGGTCACGGCGATGGCGTAGTTCGCCCAGATGAAGGCGATCGCGATCGTTGCGCCCGCTATGGCCAAGGGGAGGAATCCTGCTCCCTCAGGGTGCACGGTGACCACTACGAGGAACGCGATGAGCAACCCGACGATCGTGCCGGTGAGCCTGTGGATGACGCGAACCACGGTGCCATCGTGATCCGGTTTGCTCATCCACGCCACAGACATCGGAAGCCAATACGGGTGCGGCACCGAGATGCTCTCGGAGATGGTCGTGGCGATCACCATGACGATTGCAAGGCGTATGCCGTGCCGCAGGAAAGCCCGCTGCTCATTCCACAGAGTCGAGATCTTCGGAAACGCTTCGGCAGGCGGCTGCGGGAGCTTATGCCTGCCACGCGAGACCCCCATGAGCACGCTCGCCACGGCTTGGATGAACCCACCGAGGCCGACGAGTGCGGCCGACGTGAAGGCATCGTCGAGAGGAACGGGTACGCCGACGTAGATCGAGAACAAGACCAAGGCGAGCAGTCCGCCCACGGCGGCGCGGCGCCCGAGGAAACCCATCGAGCCGCACACGAAGGCCACAACGCTCGTGGCGGCGATCGCCAGGAAGTGGACGTCGGAAAGAGCCGAACCGAGGCCCACCGCGATCATCAGCCCGGCGGTGGTCCATAGCATGGTGCGCCAGCGTTGACCGAAGGGTTGTCCGGATTCACTGATCGCGATGAATGCCGCGCCGATCGATAGCGGGATGGCCTTCTCGAGGTCGCCGCCCAGGACGGGAATCACGGTCACGATCGCCGTGACGAGGCTGCCTCGTATCGCATCCGGCCAATCGGCAAGGGAGAAGTCGAAGGCGATGAGGCTCGCCAATCGAGAGCGCACGGTCCCCATGAATTCTCCTGGCTGAAACAGGGAGGTGAACAGGAGTCTAGGGTGACCGGCCATGGAGTCATTGCGCATCGGAGTACTCGGAGCAGCGCGCGTCAGCGACAGAGCGATCGTCGAACCCGCCCAATCGACGGGACACCGCCTGGTGGCCGTGGCTGCTCGTGACCGCGGGCGTGCCGAGGAGTTCGCTGCCGCCAGCGGGGTGGAACGAGTGCTCGATTCCTACCAAGCGGTGATCGACGATCCGGAGGTCGAGGCGATCTACAACCCGCTGCCCAACGGCCTACACGGTCCGTGGAACCTTCGCGCCATCGCTGCGGGCAAGCACGTGCTCAGTGAGAAACCGTCGGCGAGCAATGCCGTGGAAGCTCGAGCGGTGCGCGATGCGGTAGCCGCATCCGACGTGAAGTTCATGGAGGCCTTCCACTACCGGTACCACCCCGTGATCGGTCGCATGCTCGAGATCGCCAGCTCCGGCGAGCTCGGAGAGTTGTCGAACATCGACGTCCACATGTCCTTCCCATTGACCAATCCCGACAATCCCCGATGGAACTTCGACCTGGCCGGTGGAGCAGTGATGGACGTCGGGTGTTACGCGATCCACGGGCTGCGCACCCTTGGTGCCGTCGGAGGAGGCGAGCCCTCGGTCGTGTCCGCATCGGCCATAGAAAGCGTTGGACATCCGGGAACGGACGAAACTATGGAAGCCGAGCTCCGCTACCCATCGGGGCTGACCGCGCACTTCGTATCCAGTTTCACGGTGCCCGAAATGGACTTCACGATGCGCATTACCGGATCGCAGGGGGAAGCCTTTGCGCACAACTTCTGCGTTGCGGGTCTGGACGATCGCATCTCGGTCACTTCTGACGCCGGCACTCGTGTGGAGGAAATGGGCCGCAAGTCCACGTACACGTACCAACTCGAGGCTTTCGCAGATCACATTCGAAGCGGTGCACCGATCTTCACCGATGCGCAAGACGCGCTGGTGCAGGCCGAGATGATCGACGCCATCTACGCGGCCGCCGGACTCCCCGCTCGACCCGCATCCGTGATTTAACTCCTCGTCATGGGCACCGTCCTCGCCTTGCACGGCTTCACGCGAGGACCGCAGCACCTCTCGGCATTCAGTGAGGCGTGTCTGCGAGCTGGATGGAACTGTCTGCGGCCCCTTGTGGCTCCCCGGTGGTTACCCATTCTGGTGAACGACCGCGGTCACCTGGCTCGTGTTGCTGAGCGGTTGGCCGCATCGGGCCGTCTATTCGGACCGGTTGTGGTGGTCGGTCATTCCGCCGGTGCGGCCGCCGGCTCCTGGATGACTCCGGTCCTGGAGCGAGCCGGAGTGGATGTGCGAGGCCTCGTGTTCGTCGATGGGAACGACAGCCCCAACCACCTCATCCAGCGAGCCTGGCCGGAACTTCACGGCCTGCCCATCCGAGCAGTCCAGGCACCACCGAGCCCGTGCAACCGAGGTGGTCGGTTGGCCGCATTCCTTTCCGCCCACCGTCCGGGAAGTGTGACGGTGATACCGGGAGCTGGGCATGGCGATATCGAGATGCATAGGGGAGCGATCTATCGCCGGGTGTGCGGTGACATCAGCGAGCCGAATGTATGGGCGCAGGTCCAACACGCCGTACTCACGGAAGTCGCAAAACTGTTCTCGTTGGACACACGATCGTCGACATGAGTCGCACGAGTGAGCCGGGTCTGTTCTTACCGGCAGATATCTCAGGCGTGATCGACGTGGCCTGCCTCTTCACGATCGGCGGCAGCGTCGGAGGTTACGCATGACGCAACCGTCGCTTCGGGAATATTCGGGAATAATCGCGCAATCGGCTTCGCATGGACTGGCGCAGAAAGGCGCCGCGGCTATGTAGTGACCTCTTCGCGGCTGCCGGCCACGCTCGCGGCATCGATGAACCACGAGTCGTTCTCCAAGACCATGCCGTAGATCATGATGATCACCGGTGACCCGGACACTTCGACACGAATGAGGGCTTTGTCGCCGCGGCGCTGACAATCGACGAAGTCCAGACCTGGGTCGTTCAGCAGGAAGGAATAGCGGCCCTCGATGATGTCCTGGAATTGCTCGACCGAGACCCCGGAGCGGAAAGAGTTCGATGCGAAGGCGCGTGCAGCCTCGAAGTCCTGCTGCGCAAGCGCGCTCTGCTGTGATCGAACCGTGCCCTGCGCGCCTTGGAACATCACTTCATCGCACGGCTGTGCGGTGTCGGCTTCATCCTGACTCGGGCTCGAATCCGGGCTCGGGTCTTGGGTCTCAGGTGCAGTAGTGGCAGACGTGGGCGTGGGGGGCGTCGTTTCCTGGCCACCGGTTGTGGTGCCGGCGCAGCCGGACAGGAGAACCGTCGCAGCGATGACACTGATGACCCGCATGCGGCGACGGTAGTTCAGTTTCGGGTGAACCACATGTCGGTAATGGTGCGCCCCTCGCGAAGCGCGCGTGATTCGAAGTGCGTGATCGGCCGCCATGAGGGTCTGTCGATCACCCCTCCACTCCAACGCGCATCAGCCGCAAAGACCTCGATCATCGATTCGACGTACTCGTCCCAATCCGTGGCTAGATGCCAGAAGCCGCCTACATCGATCACCTGCGCCATGGCTTCGAGCACCGCTGGCTGGACGAGGCGCCTTTTGTGGTGTCGTGCTTTGGGCCACGGATCGGGGAAGAACGAGCGAACCCCGGCAAACATCCCAGGCACTGCATCAAGAAGTTCCAAAGCGTCGGCTTCGATCACGAATAGTCGCTGATTGCCGCCCTTGATGACGCGATCGACGAGGTCGCCGATGCCCGGCGTGTGGACATCGACGGCGAGGATCGTTTGATCGGGAAAGGCTTTGCTGAGTTCGATGACCGGTTCCGCCGACCCGAAGCCGATATCCAGCACGACCGGGTGACCTGTCGCCCACACTGATGCGAGATCGTCTCGGGACAGCAGCACACCCGGTGTTTCCTGGGCGCGGTCAAGAGCCCTTTGCTGGCGTGGGGTGATGCGACTACGACGGGGCTTGAACGTCCGGATGCCCGGTCGAAGCACGCTCGACACCGCGCCAGTGTGGACCATCGGTGGAGCAGCCTCCACCACCCACTCCTACGGTGGTGGTGTGAAGCGTGTGGTGATTCCGGCATTGGTTGCCTCACTCGTGCTCGTCGGTTGCCAATCCACTGCCCTCGGACCTGACGCCGCGATTGCCTGCGGATGGAACGAGCCGGACTCCCCGGTCGTCTCGGCGCTGGATGCCGACTCAACGCAGTTGACCGAGAACGTAGAGAGGGCGAATACACGGCTGGAGGCTGCCCGTCGGGTAGCGGATGTGGACCCACGCTTCGAGCCGTTAGTCGAAGCCCTCGAGGAGACCGCGGATTTCGCTTCGGAACTCACCACACTCTCGCCCACGGAGATCGAAGGCATTTCCTCGTCACGATGGGATTTCGCGAAGTACCTACAAGCCGTAGCCCGTGACCAATGCGAGCAATTGGCTGACGTTGTTGGTTTTGTGGGTAGTGCGGGTAACGAGTGATGGACGGCAGCCGACCCGTCGTGCTGTTCGACGGACGATGCGGCTTTTGCACCTGGAGTGTGCAGTTCGCGCGCAACATCGTTCAAGCGGAAGTCGACTTCATTCCCTACCAGACCGTCGACCTCCAGGAATTCGGTTTGACCGTTGAAGAATGCGCGCAGGCCGTGCAGTTCGTTGGCCCAGGCGGAACGGCTGCAGGAGAGTTGGCCGTCGCCGCGATCCTTCAGTCCGGGCGCCGTGTCTGGCGACCGCTGGGTGCCGTGATCGCAAGTCCACCGATTCGCCCCGCAGCCCGTGCCGTCTACCGACTGGTGGCTAGACACCGCGGCCGGCTGTGGGGGGTGGAACCGCCGCTTGCGTGAATTCGCTCAAGTGATGGCGACGGCGAGTGACAATGGGGAATTGACGCGGTACTTACGGTCGGATTCGATCCGCCAACACGATCCACGTCCCACGCCGCGGAACTGCCAGGGTTCTCGTGGATCAGCTGGCGGTTCGGCCTGCAGTGACGTTTGTTCGTCGATGCCGACCACCGTTGCCCCTTGCGCGAGCAGCGGGCGCATGATCATGTCGGGGATCCATTTGGCATAGACGTCGAAGTGCGGCAGGACGCGCAATTCGGGCACGACGCCCAAGCCGTCCTGTCCGCCCTTGCGTGGGTGTCGGATGTCGGGGACGTAACCACCGAGGGCCATAGCGCCGGCCGAGCATCCGGCGAGTGATGAGCCACCGAGCCATGACGTTCGAATCGCATTCCACACAGGGGTGTCGATGAGTGTTCGCGCCAGGTGCTGCGGGTTGCCGCCGGACAGGTAGATCAGCCCCGCACCGGCGATCGCGTCGACGTGTGCCGGATCGAAGGCGTCTTGGCGGACGCGGACGTCGATCACCACCTGTTCGGCCCCGAGGCGCTGCGCCGCAGCAGCGCCGAGATCGTGCCAGCGTCGAAGTGACGACTCGCCCTCAAGGGAGGCCGCAGTGGCCAATTGCACGTAGCGAGCGGGTTTGCCCTCGAGCAGCCACGCCTCGGTGTCGTGCATGACGGGCAGGTACTCACCGCTACCAACCAGGGCGATCCGTCCAGGCGTGTGGTTCAGGACTCGTGCCTTTACTGCGCGGGGTGCTGGGCGTCGTGGTACTCGCAGAAAGCGTCGTAGGCACGCGGGCCGTAGACAGTCGCCGGGCCCCCTTGCATCAAGAAGGTGACGCCGATGGCCTCGGCCGCCTCCTGCTTGGTGGCGCCTGCGCGCACTGCCCCCCGCGCGTGCGCCGCGATGCAGCCATCGCACTGAGCTCCCACGGACAGCGCGAGTGCGATGAGTTCCTTCGTCTTGGTCGCAAGGGCGCCCTCGGCCATCGCGCTCGAGTGGAGTTCCTTGAAGCCCGCGTACACCTCAGGAATCGCCTGGCGCAGATTGCGAGCCAGGGGAGCCAGGGGCTCTTGAACGGCTTTTCCGTGGTCGTGGGCGCGCTCATTCGGCATGTTCGTAAGGATACCCCAGAGGGTATTGGGGTATTGTTCGGTCATGGATATCGATCCGGTCATCAGCAAGGACGTGCTGATGCGACTCAAGCGGGCACGCGGCCAACTCGACGGCGTCATCAACATGATCGAAGAGGACCGCAGTTGTGGCGACATCGTCACCCAGTTGGCGGCCGTCTCCAAGGCTCTGGACCGCGCTGGATTCAAGGTGGTGGCCACCGGTCTGAAGCAGTGTTGGGAGGACGGGGAGAAGGCCCCGATGTCCGCCGAGGAGCTCGAGAAGCTGTTTTTGTCGCTCGCCTGAGAATTTTTTCGTCCCCTGGTGCATCCACCGGGGCCCTGTGAAGCGAACTCCTAGGTAACCGGCCAGACGGTCGGGTTTGTGAAGTCCAATCTAGGAGCCGAACATGAACGACACTTCCACCCGGGCGCGTTTGGTCGCCCGTCGCGGGGCCGTCGCAGCGGCAGCCCTCGTACTTCCCCTCGGTGTGGCCGGACTGGCGGCCGCACCGGCGTACGCGGCCGATGCCACCGTTTCCGTCTTGCACGCGATTCCGGAGGGTTCCGGAGCCGACGTCGTCGACGTCTATGCCGGCGACGCCATGCTCATCGACAACTTCACCCCTGGCTCCTTGGAGACGTTGACCGTCCCCGAGGGCACCTACGATCTTGCGGTCTTCGCCGATGGTGAGGGTCCGGACGGAGGCACCGCTGTGCTGGAGGCAGCGGGAGTCGAGGTTCCGGGCGGAGCGAACGCGACCGTGACCGCCAACCTGGATGCTGATGGCAACGCCGCCCTCAACGTCTACGTGAACGACATCTCCGAGGTTGCGGCAGGGGAGTCCCGCCTGACGGTTCGCCACATCGCTGCGGCCCCCGCAGTGGACGTGCGTGCCGATGGCGCAGTGATCATCGAGAACCTGGTCAATCCCGACGAGGCGATCGTCGCCGTTCCGGCTGGCACCTACAGCGCCGACGTGGTGCTCGCTGGCACCGACACCGTTGCGCTCGGCCCGGCCGACCTGACCCTCGACGAGGGCACCAACACCATCGTGTACG